>DHWG01000114.1:0-2189 GCA_002413075.1 Desulfosporosinus sp. UBA5188
TCTATAGTCTCTAATCTTCGATCTTCAGAACCGCCATAAAGGCATCCTGAGGGACTTCCACGTTGCCCACTTGCTTCATACGCTTTTTCCCTACTTTTTGCTTCTCAAGTAGTTTGCGTTTTCGGGAAATATCCCCACCATAACATTTGGACAAGACGTCTTTCCGCATAGCACTAACCGTCTCACGGGCGATAACTTTATTCCCAATCACTGATTGGATCGGAATTTCGAACATTTGTCTCGGAATAATCGTCCGAAGTTTCTCCACAAGTTTTCTGCCCCGGTTATAAGACTTGGCTCGATGAACGATGAACGACAGTGCATCCACCATTTCTCCATTGAGCAGAACATCAATCTTCACCAAATCCGTCTCTTTATAACCACATAGCTCATAGTCCAAAGACGCATACCCTTTAGTTCTTGATTTCAATTGATCGAAGTAATCGAAGACTATCTCGCTCAGTGGAAGCTCATAGATTAGTTTCACCCGACTTTTGGACACATAGTCCATAGCGACATACGTCCCGCGTTTTTCTTGATTTAGTTCCATGATCGCTCCAACATATTCCGCCGGAACCAAAATCGTCGCCTTCACTACGGGTTCTTCAATACTTGTAATAGACTCAATAGGGGGGAGATTTGAAGGGTTATCAATGCTGATAACGTTCCCTTTCAAGGTGTTTACTTTATAAATCACGCTTGGTGCAGTTGTGATTAAGTTAAGGTCATATTCCCGCTCTAAACGTTCCTGAATAATTTCCATGTGGAGTAATCCCAGAAAACCGCACCGAAAACCAAAGCCGAGAGCGACTGAGGTTTCCGGTTCAAAGACTAAACTTGCATCGTTCAAATGGAGTTTCTCCAAGGAATCGCGCATTCGATTATAATCGCTAGAATCCACTGGATACAGGCCACAAAACACCATAGGCGTCGCCCTTCTGTAGCCTGGCAGCGGCTGAAGCGCACTGTTGTTAGCATCCGTGATCGTATCGCCGACCTGCGTATCCTTGACGTTTTTAATGCTGGCAGCAATAAAACCAACTTGACCGGCTTTAAGTTCTTCGACAATCGTCATCGCAGGAGCAAACACGCCGACTTCAGTTACTTCAAAGACTTTTCCAGTGGCCATCATCTTCATCGTCGTTCCTTTGGAGACCCGTCCATCGACAATTCGAACGTAGGAAATAGCGCCTTTATAAGCATCAAATTTAGAATCGAAAATCAGTGCCTTCAAGGGGGCCTCATCATCACCTGTCGGAGCTGGAACTGTGGTCACAACCCTTTCCAGAATCTCCTCTATGCCAATCCCTGTCTTTGCCGAAGCAAGAATTGCTTCACTAGCATCCAAGCCAATCACATCTTCAATTTCTTGCTGAACACGCTCTGGTTCCGCACTAGGTAGGTCAATTTTATTAATCACTGAAATAATCTCAAGATTATTTTCTAAGGCAAGATAAACATTCGCTAAGGTTTGAGCCTCAATTCCTTGGACCGCATCGACCACTAAAAGCGCCCCTTCACAGGCCGCCAAGCTGCGGGATACCTCGTACGTAAAATCCACATGACCCGGCGTATCAATGAGATTCAGTTCATAAATCTCTCCATCTTTCGCCTTATAACTTAAATGCACAGCTTGCAATTTAATAGTAATGCCACGCTCGCGCTCCAGATCCATGGAATCCAGGACTTGATCTTCCATTTCCCGTTTGCTCAAAGCGCCCGTATACTCAATCAATCGGTCAGCCAACGTGGACTTACCATGATCGATATGCGCAACAATAGAAAAATTCCGAATACGTTGTGAAGCCTGTGCCAAGGTCTTTGCCCTCATTTCTATAATTCGTGAAGTAGGGGCACGATGTTGCGTACCCTTACTCATCTAATCAAACATGCATTCCAAACATTAATTATATCAGGTTTAGGGTGAATTCCGCAAGAATTGGCAAACGCAGGGGCAACATCGTGCCCCTACGTCGTATTTTTGTCCATTCTATCTTCACTAGAACAACTAATCTCGTTTCTGAACAGGTGGATGAAAGGGAATGCTTGTAACAACAATATTTTTCTTCAGCAGCAATAGCAGTTTGAGAACTTGCCCTGTCTGATTATGAAGGAAATTCTCTGATAATTTATTCGGTACATATTCAGGAATAAGCACGGTAATCGACGTAAAGCGGGGATCAGCTTCA
>DHWG01000114.1:2368-3225 GCA_002413075.1 Desulfosporosinus sp. UBA5188
TGAACTGCCGTCACCAAAGGGGTTGAGTCATAGGCATAAAGTAGCGCTTTTAAAACCACCTTATTAATATCAAAGATAGGCACTATACTCTTATCGCGATACTCGGACAAGTCAATAGATTCTCTTCTTTGATTTATTTGAGATATCTTTTCGGCAAATTGCTCTAAATCAGTAGCAGAAGGGTGAATGGTCTCTTTTTCCACTTGATAAACAGTATGCACATGCTTGAAAAACCCCATCAACAACGGCAGAATAATGACAACGATCCAAGCTCCCTCACTAAATTTCGTGATTAAGAAAACTAAAAATATGATAGAAGACACGAATCCTCCAAAACCAAAGATGATAAAATTACACTTCCAATTTTGGTTTTTCACTATATAGGTCCGTTTTGCGAGACCAATCCCCGTTAAGGCAAAACCAATCAGAACGCCGACAGCATACAACGGAATCATTAAGTGAGTATTCCCTTGAAAAATAATCACTATTAAGATACCAATAATAGTTAAGAGCCAAATCCCTTTATCATAGACGAGACGATCCCCAAGGTTTTTAAAGTAACGGGGCGCATAGCCATCCCTAGCCATCCTATTCAAGAGAATGGGTAAGCCTGCAAAGGAAGTATTCGAGGCAATAACGAGGATTAGAGCTGAACAAACCATCAAAATATAATACATCATGGTTTGACCGTAAACAATAAGACCCAACTGATTCATAACGGTATTGTGGGCACTAGGAATAATGTGATATTTGCTAGCTAAAAAAGAGAGACCGCTTAAGCTAACCGCCACAATGACTCCAATGACAAACAGAGTAGTGATCGCCCTTTTTTGAGCAGGAGCCTTATAAGCTGCAAC
>DHWG01000114.1:3450-4354 GCA_002413075.1 Desulfosporosinus sp. UBA5188
ACGCTGAAAAGATACAAATAGACCGGCAAGGCAAATAAAGCCGCTGATTGCTTTAATCCCCTCAAATTAATAAGGGTCATGAAAATAATGATGGCAATAATAATGATGACTTTATAATTAGGCGTCGTTGCTACCCACGGTATGACGCCCGTTATATTCTCAACAGCGGAGCTGACACTCACTGCGACGGTTAAAATATAGTCTAAAGATAAAGCCGCCCCTGCCAATAAGCCATAATTCACACCGAGAAATTCTCGGGCAATCGTGTATGAGCCGCCTCCCATGGGATACTTTTTGATCGCTTTTCTATACACCAATATGATAGTAATAAGCAAGAGAATAACGGCTAGAGCAACCTTGGACACTTGAGCAAAGCCAATGGCTCCCAAACCAACTAATACATAAAGCATTTCATCCACAGAATATCCCTGAGAAGAAATAATAGAGGATCCAAAAATTGGAATACTTGCGAGAACGCCAACCCTATGCTCTTCCGCATTCTGGCTCTTCAAAGGACTACCCAGAATTTTCATTTGTTTTGCTCCTTATTAAGCCAAATTATCGCGAATTTCTCCAGTGCAAGACATACTCTACACTAATTTTAACGAATAATCAAAGACTATTTTTGTGGAGTTCATCGTCTTCTCTTACGTTATTGAGAAATCGCAAAAGGTGCGGGTTGCGGGACACTTGTTCAGCCTTGTGATCATCGTGCCAAACTAGGGCTTTAGTCCTATATGCAAGCCGGCAGGGTTCCCGACCAATGCGGCATCCTTGCCGCATGGTCGGATGAACACGTCCTTGTGTTCATCCCTACCAATGAAAGAGGATAAAAGCCGAGGTTGGCTACGAAGACCGCAAAGGCATCTCGCCGTCTGATCGCGGCCCCTCCAGCTTGTATGAC
>DHWG01000035.1 GCA_002413075.1 Desulfosporosinus sp. UBA5188
TCTCTTAAGTTGATGACATTGCCCATTTAGCAGGAGGATAGTTATTTGAAACTCTATTCAGTAAAATACTGGAATGACTCTTTATGAATTCAGGTTTAGGCGTTATCCCTCATGGCATCAATAATAGCGGAAGCCATTTCCTTAGTACCGGCCTTACCACCCAAATCTGGGGTAATATATTTTCCGTGTTTCAGAACCTGCTCAATCGCCTTCTCAACCCGTTGCGCTTCTTTCTCAAATCCCAGATATTGAAGCATCTCAACCCCAGATATGAGCATAGCGAGAGGATTAGCAATATTTTTACCGGCAATCTCAGGAGCACTTCCATGGGCGGCCTCAAAAACAGCATACTTCTCTCCAATATTAGCCCCTGGTGCGACACCAAGTCCACCAACTAATCCAGCGACGAGATCTGAAATAATGTCCCCATAGAGATTAGGTAAGACTAACACCTCAAATTGCTCGGGGATTTGAACTAAATTCATACACATAGCATCGACGATCCTGTCGTCACACACAATTTCTGGATAATCACGGGCCACCGATCGTACGCTTTCCAGAAAAAGGCCATCACTTAATTTCATGATATTAGCTTTATGAACAATGGTCACTCGCTTACGTCCTTCGCGACGAGCTAATTCAAAGCCATATCTTCCAATCCGCTCTGAGGCTTCACGGGTAATAATCTTGATACTTTCCGCAGCATCTTTACCCACCATGTGTTCAATCCCAGCGTAAAGATCCTCGGTGTTTTCCCGGACAACGACAATATCAACGTTCTCATACCTCGAAGCGACGTTTGGTAAGTTCCGCATATGACGGACATTGGCATAAAGCTCTAATTGTTGACGCAAGGAGACATTGACACTGCGAAAGCCTTTCCCGACCGGGGTTGTGACGGGCCCTTTTAACGCCACCTTATTGCGACGAATCGTTTCTAGAACATGCTCCGGCAAAGGCGTTCCGAACTGAGCAATGCAAGCTGCGCCAGCTTCCACAACTTCCCATTCAATGGGTGCCCCGCTAGCCGTAATCACATCTTGGGTCGCTTTACTAACTTCTGGTCCTATTCCATCTCCTGGAATTAAGGTTACTATGATGGTCATTGATGTACTCCCTTTCATTATAAAAGGCGGCTCATCGCCGTCTTATCACTTTCTAAGATTATCCAGGGGCTTAGCGCCACTATGACTCCACGTTTTTATGGGGAGTATTGGCCCTAAGCCCCTGGATAAGTTCAACTTAGGTCTATCTCATATATCTCTAACTGCGTTGTTTTAGCATATCTTCGTAAATGTACACGAGTTCCTTATCAAAAAGAGAACGCTTCATGTCGACAGCCGTATCTCTGACCCTTTTCAACATTTCAGTGGCGTCTTCGTCCGTCATCTCTTTTCCATACTCAAGTAGGAATTTTGCTTTGATAGATGCCTTCCCTGAGTGCTTTCCGATTACGATCTGACGTTCAGCGCCGACATCTTCAGGACTGAAGGCTTCATACGTCTTAGGATCCTTCATCGCTCCATCAGCATGAATCCCAGATTCATGGGCAAACATATTACTACCTACAATCGATTTCCAAGCTGGCAACGTCCGACCTGAAGCTCTAGCGACATATTCAGACACCTCGACAAAGCGTTTCGTATCAAACTTTAAATCTGTATCGAGTAAATGCTTTAAGGCCATAACCACTTCTTCTAAGGCTGCATTACCAGCTCGTTCTCCCAAGCCATTCACGGTAACCCCTACATGCGTTGCCCCAGCTTTCGCACCTGCTAAAGCATTGGCTGTTGCCATGCCAAAGTCGTCATGAGTATGCATTTCAACGTCAATCCCTGCTTTTTCGATCAAGGTTTTAATATTATCATACGTTTTAAACGGATCTAGGATTCCTACGGTATCACAATAACGCACACGGTTTGCGCCTGCTTTTTTGGCTTCTTTAGCAAATTCCACGAGAAAATCCATGTCTGAGCGTGAGGCATCTTCCGCATTGACTGATATATACAGACCTTCACGTTTAGCAAAGGTTGTTGCTTTAATCATCCGTTCCAAAACATCCTCACGGGTGGTCATAAGTTTATGTTCGATGTGAATATCTGAAGTAGAAATGGAAATCGCCACAGCATCGACACCACAAGCTAAAGAAGCTTCAATATCTGAGATGACTGCGCGATTCCAGCCCATAATACTTGCTTTTAAACCTAATTTGACAATATCACGAATCGCTTGCTTTTCATCGCCGCCCATAACAGGAACCCCTGCTTCAATTTGATCAACACCCAGCTCATCAAGCAATCTAGCGATACGTAATTTTTCTTGATTCGAGAAAACGACACCTGCGGTTTGTTCTCCGTCGCGTAACGTGGTATCCACAATTACTAAATGTCTCATTAGTCTGATGCACCCCTCTTCTTAAACTGGAAGAAAACTATCAGTTTAGTATACAGCTATATTAGCCTTAGCCTCCATACTAACATAATGCCCCTTGAGTTTGAAGGATATCTGTTTCCTTATACTGTATACTTGTACAGATGAAGTGATATTAGTGCTACCGTCCATAGGCCACAAGCTTATGCTAATTTTTCCTTAAGCAACTGATTAACAAGCCCTGGATTTGCCTGCCCCCTAGTAGCCTTCATAATTTGCCCAACGAGGAACCCAATTGCTTTATCTTTTCCAGCTTTGTAATCCTCTACTGATTGAGGATTCGCGGAAATCACGGTGTCAATAATTCCGTGAAGTGCCCCCTCGTCACTGATCTGCGCGAGGCCTTTTTCCTTAACAATAGCGCTAGCATCCTTACTCGTGCTGTACATCTCTTCTAGGACACTCTTGGCAATCTTTCCGCTAAGGGTTCCTTTATTTATTAACTCGAGAAGTTCCGCTAATTGTTTAGCCGAAATCGGTGAATTAAGCACGCTACACTGGTTTGTGTTCAGCAGACGCGTTACGTCCCCCATCACCCAGTTTGCCAACGTCTTTGCATCTCCATAGTAGGTTAAGGCCTCATCAAAGAAGTCCGCCATCTCTCTTGCTTGAGTGATAACCGCTGCATCATAGGCCGGTAGCCCCAGCGCCTGCAACCGGGCACGACGTACGGTAGGAAGCTCAGGAAGGGTCTTACGAATTCTTTCCATCCATTCTCGGTCAATCACCAAAGGTGGTAGATCGGGTTCAGGGAAATACCGATAATCATGGGCTTCTTCTTTCGAGCGGAGCGATAACGTAATCCCCTGCCCCTCATCCCAAGTGCGTGTTTCCTGAACCACCTTTTCACCCGCCTTTAATTTACGAGCTTGACGAGCTATTTCAAACTCCATGCACCTTCGAACGGAGCTATACGAATTCAAATTCTTGGTTTCTGTACGAGTCCCCAAAGTTTCCGTTCCGAGGGGCCGCAGCGAAACATTGACATCAAAGCGAATAGACCCTTGCTCCAAGCGGCAATCTGAAACCTCGATATACTCGAGGATCTGAACCAATTTTTCAAGATAGGCAAGGACCTCTGGAATTGAGCTGAGATCAGGCTCCGAAACGATTTCCAGAAGTGGAACGCCCGCTCGGTTATAGTCGACGGAAGACTCGTTCGAGGTTGAGATCGTTTCCCCACTATGAACGAGCTTACCCGCATCTTCTTCCATGTGGGCCCGTGTGATCCCGATCCATTTCTTTTCTCCGTCAACCTCGATCTCTAACCTACCCCCTATACATATGGGTAAATCAAATTGAGACGTCTGATAATTCTTGGACAAATCAGGGTAGAAGTAGTTTTTCCGGTCAAACTTTGAAAACTCTGCAATTTCAGATTCCAACGCTAAGCCAGCTTTAATGGCATAATTAACAACTTCACGATTCAGCACGGGGAGCGCCCCGGGCATACCAAGACACACCGGGCAAACGTGGGTGTTTTGATCTCCCCCAAACTCCGTGGTACATCCGCAAAAGATTTTCGTCTTAGTTTGGAGCTCGACATGAACCTCTAGTCCACAGACCATTTCATACTTATCAGCGACTGACACTCGCAAGCACCTCCCCAGAAAGACTTGGTTTTAAGGTGTGATATTGGGTGTTTTGCTCAAAGGTATAAGCAACACGGTACAACGTGCCTTCATCAAACGCTTTACCCATGAGCTGCATGCCGATCGGCATTCCCTTGACGAAGCCCGCCGGAACTGAAATTGCGGGGATACCCGCCAAGTTAATCGGCACGGTCGTAATATCTGATAAATACATGGTCAGAGGATCGGCGGATTTTTCCCCAAATTTAAAGGCTGTGGTCGGAGCTGTCGGGGAGAGCAAAACGTCAAACGTCTCAAACGCCTTGTCAAAATCCTGTTTGATGAGCGTTCTGACTTTTTGTGCCTTCAGATAATAGGCATCATAATACCCTGAACTCAGGGCATAGGTTCCGAGCATGATCCTGCGTTTTACTTCCTGACCAAAGCCCTCAGCTCTGGTTTTTTTAAACATGCCCAAGACATCTTCTGCCTCCGCCCTGAGGCCATAGCGCACCCCATCATAACGTGCCAGATTTGAGCTCGCTTCGGCGGTAGCTATCAGGTAATAGGCCGGTATGGCGTACTCGGTATGCGGCAGTGAGCATTCAGACACTTCTGCGCCTAAATCGATCAAGGTTTGAATCCCTGTTTGAATGCCTTTTGCGACATCTGGGTCAATCCCTGCGCCGTAATACTCTCGAGGGATGCCGATCTTTAAACCTTTAATATCATTAACTAGGAACTTCGTATAATCCGGCTTATCATAGGCAACTGACGTTGAATCCCTAGGATCATATCCAGCAATTGCATTCAGCACCAAGGCATTGTCTCGCACCGTTTTAGTCAACGGACCGATCTGATCCAGTGACGACGCAAAGGCAATTAGGCCATACCGAGAGACGGCCCCGTATGTTGGCTTCAATCCTACCACGCCACAAAAGGCAGCGGGTTGGCGTACGGATCCCCCCGTGTCAGAGCCTAAAGCAAAAGCCGCTTCATCCGCAGCGACGGCTACAGCAGCGCCTCCCGAGGAGCCTCCTGGAACGCGCCCTAAATCCCAGGGATTTCGAGTCTTTCCAAAATATGAGTTCTCGGTTGAGGAGCCCATGGCGAATTCATCCATATTTACTTTTCCGAGAAGAATCGTCCCCGCACCCCGCAAGCGGTCCGTTACAGTTGCATTATAGGGTGGGATAAAATTCTCCAACATCTTGGAAGCACAGCTGGTGCGAATGCCTTCCGTGCACAGGTTATCCTTCAAGGCCATTGGAATTCCTTCCAAGGCACTAAGTCCATCATTATTGGCGATCTTTCGATCGACTTCAGCCGCTTGACTGATCGCCTGATCTTCAATGACTGTTAAGTAAGCTTTTAAGGTTGGATCCACCGAATGAATCCGATCTATATAGGCTTTCGTCAGTTCTACAGAGCTAACGTCTTTACGAACAAGACGTTCATGTAGTTCGCTGACGGATTGTCCGATCATCATAGTCCCTATGCCCTCCTTTCTAGGTCAAACTTATTCTGGGCACCCTGAAGAAGCCCTCTTCCCCATCTGGCGCATTTTTCAGGGCTTTCTCATGGTTCAGCGAAATGCCTACTTGATCCCCACGCATAACATTGTGTAATGGAACGGCATGAGCCGTCGGTACCACATTATCTGTGTCTAAACGCTCCAACATAGCCGCGTAGCCTAAAATGGAGTTCAGTTGTTCGGTATACTCGTTAATTTCGGGTTCAGTCAACTCTAAGCGTGCCAGTGCTGCTACATATTCAACGTCTTCACGTGAAATTGTCATATAATTCACCTTCCCTTGGATAGCTTGTTGCTTTAACCTCTATCATATCAAATATGGGAGAATGAGGCAATATGACTAGCCTCGCGCAACAGTTTGATTTCTTCAGCATAACCCGATAATTCATTCGGCGTTTCGAGAAGGAACGGTAGATTGTGCAGCGACGGGTGGTTGATGATGCGAACAATCGCATCTAGACCAATGTTTCCTTTGCCGATCCCCGCATGGCGATCTTTATGGGAGGCAAGCGAGTTCAGGCTGTCATTGAGATGAATGGCCTTGAGGCGGTGGAGTCCAATGAGTTGATCAAATTGGTTAAGAACGCCGTCTAGATCGTTCACAAGGTCATACCCCCCATCAAACACATGACAAGTATCGAGACAGATGCCCATTTTATCGGTCAGCTCAACTTTATCCAAGATGGCGCGAAGCTCTTCAAAGTTCCTGCCGACTTCACTGCCTTTGCCCGACATGGTCTCCAACAAAACGGTGGTCGTCTGTTCAGGCCTCAAAATTTCGTTGAGCATTTCAGCAATCATTTCGATACCAGCCTCCGGCCCTTGTCCAACATGGCTACCCGGATGAAAATTATAAAGATTGCCAGGAAGATACTCCATCCGCACCAGATCATCCGCCATCATTTCTGTTGCATATTTCCGAAGATGCGCATCTTTGGAACAGGCGTTGAGCGTATACGACGCATGGGCCAAAATTGGCGCGAACTGATGCGCCTTCATAATATCTAAAAGGTCAGCCACGTCTTTAGGGTCAATCGCTTTTGCTTTGCCGCCGCGCGGGTTACGGGTGAAAAATTGAAATGTATTAGCGCCAATGGAAAGCGCCTCCATGCCCATGTGTTTAAAGCCCTTGGAAGTGGATAAATGACAGCCAATGTTTAACATGTGTTGTTCCCCTCCTATTTTAACCCAGCCTATTAGATTCTCCGATTTCCTTTTTACATAGTACAATTCTTAGATAGCTTCCAAAGATAGATTGATGCAACGGAACCATAGGGGGAGTATCGTCGTCTATATTCTTGGAACTGGTCTTTTGTTAAATCAGCCAGTCCGTACAACCGCATCATACCGCGTCGGATAGCAAGGTCACCCCAACTAACGACGTCAGGTCGCTCCATAGAGTTTATCAGTAGCATTTCTGCTGTCCATCTGCCAACGCCCTCCAAGGAGGATAATTGCTGGATGACTTCATCATTATGCAGCTCACATAATACGGCCAGATTAAAAGTGCCTTGTTCTACATGTTCTCCAATATTCTTGATAACAACCGCTTTTCTCATGGTGATGCCACATCCTTGAATTTCATCGGCTGAAAATCGTCGAAGGTTTTCTGGTGTGATTTCACCGAAACGTTCCTGCATTCTGTTCCAAATGGTATGAACAGCTTTGACTGAAATCAGTTGCCCCACGACGGCGTAAATGAGAGCGGTGAAAAGGTCAGGAATAATTTCTCGTTCAACTTTTCCCAAGCGTTCCATGGCTGCGCCAAGTGTTGGATCAGCCTTTTTTAGGTACGCCACCTCGGTGACCCCAAAGTCAAAGTTTTTTGTCTTAACCGTTTTATTCATACTCTTTTTCAACGCCTCGATAAGATTTTTGCAGATTTCAGCCACCTAGAAAACTTATAATATCCATATAGTTCGACAGCCGGTTTTTCTATTGTGAAAAACCGGCTGTTAAACTAATCGTATATTGTCAAGGGCCATCGTCTAGATAGAGGCTGATTTCTCTTTAAGTAGCTGTTCAAATTCTTCTTCTGTTAATATAGGTACACCCAACCCTTGTGCTTTCACGAATTTAGAACCTGCTTTATCTCCAGCGACGACGAAGGCCGTTTTTTTGCTGACACTACTTGCCGATTTTCCGCCATACTCTTCTATAATTGTCTCAATCTCCCGCCGCTCCCAATGCTCAAGAGAACCCGTTACGACAATGCTTTGACCCGCAAATATCTGTGGCTTTGTCGTGGTCCCCGCCGTCATGTTCACACCAGCATTACGCAATTTAGCTAGGAAACGTTCCGTACTCTCCAGCGCAAAAAACTCCAATAAACTTTCCGCCATAATCGGCCCTACATCCGGGATCGCTTGCAGTTCCTCCAGCGTTGTACTCAGTAATTTGTCCATCGAACCAAAGGCCTGTGCTAGCGTTTTTCCGGATTTTTCTCCGGTATGACGGATTCCCAAAGCAAAGATTAATGGAGCTAGACCTCGCTCTTTGCTCTCTTGTATCGCCTTAAGTAGATTCTCCGAGGATTTTTTCCCCATCCGTTCTACAGGCGTTAAATTATCGAACGTTAGTGTGTAAAGATCAGCCGCATCCTTAATAAGTTCAGCCTCTAGGAGTTGTTGAATGACAGCAGGACCTAATCCATCAATCGACATGGCATCGCGTGAAACAAAGTGAATAATCCCCTCACGCTGTCTTGCGGGGCAGGTAATACTATGACAACGATACGCCACTTCACCTTCATCTTGCCTGACTGGGCTCTGGCATTCCGGACAGAGGTCTGGCATTTCAAAAAGTCGCTCTTCACCCGTGCGTTGTTCTGGTAACACCCGAACGACTTCTGGAATGACGTCCCCAGCTTTTTGTAACAGCACATGATCTCCAATCAGGATATCCTTGTCACGGATGTTATCCAGATTATGCAGCGTTGCACGGCTAACCGTGGACCCTGCGATAGAAGCAGGCTTTAAAACGGCGGTGGGCGTCAGCACCCCTGTACGCCCAACTCGAATAATAATGTCCTCGACCACCGTTTCAACCTGCTCAGCCGGAAATTTATAAGAAATCGCCCAGCGGGGGCTTTTGGCGGTAAAGCCGAGTTCCTGCTGAAGAGCGAACTCATTGACTTTAATCACGAGGCCATCAATATCATAGGGGAAACGATGACGCTCAGAAGCCATGCCCTCACAGTAGTTAATGATGTCTTCAATATCGGTAAAAACTTTATACTCGGGATTTACGACAAACCCCTGCTCTTGTAGAAATGTAAGGACTTCTGTTTGTTTATGTAATCCCAGTTCTTTCGCCGCCAAAACTTGGTACGCAAAGTAGTCAAGCTTGCGCTGGGCTGTAATTTTCGAGTTCAGTTGGCGTAACGAGCCTGCTGCTGCATTACGCGGATTGGCAAACGCGGGTTGCCCTTCTTCTTCACGCTCTTGGTTCAAGCGAGCAAAGGACGCTTTGGGCATATAGCCTTCTCCTCGTACACTTAACTTCGCAACTAATTCATTTAAACGCAGAGGAATAGATCCCACCGTTTTAACATTGGCAGTGATATCTTCCCCGACGGTTCCATCACCGCGGGTTGCTCCACGCACCATAAACCCATTTTCATAGGTTAAGGCGACTGTCAAGCCATCTATTTTCAGTTCCACAACATAATCCACAAATTCTTCAACCTGCCGTACGCGGCGATCAAATTCCCGTAAATCGTCGGGTGCAAATGCATTGTCTAAACTGAGGAGAGGGTCCAAATGCCGTACTTTAGTGTACTGTTTGGCCACCTCTCCCCCCACACGTTGCGTCGGAGAATCTGGAGTAATCCAGTTTGGATGCTGCGCTTCTAAATCCAGCAACTCTCGTAGGAGAGCGTCGTATTCCGAATCCGTTATACGGGGCTGGTCAAGCCCATAATACTGTTTGTTTGCGTCTTCTAGTTCCTTACGTAGCGTTGCTACGCGCTGGACTTCATCCTGCACTGGAATTCCTCCGATCTCCATCAATTTCACTCGATATTAAGAACTCAATAATAAGCTTAAGCTTTGAAGTAAGTCGTCATTTGTGGGACAACTTGTTTTTTACGAGACAGGACACCTGGGAGTTCAACGCTTCCTGCTACCAGTGTTTTCCCAAAGGCCTTAGCGACCTCTTCAGGGTTTTCTCCCTTGACAATCAACTCGGTAGTATCTGTCAAGATGTCGGTAATCATGAGGCAGAGATATTGCATTCCTTGAGCGACACGATGGGCTTCTATCGCTGCTGTTAAGTCTGCCCGAACAGCTTCAAAGCCATCCATACCCATGAGGCTAACTTGTCCAATACCAACCTTATTTTCGCCCATTGTAAAGGCTTTAAGGTCTTCTTCGATCATGCCTTGAGGCGTACGATCGGCGATGTTAGAAGAGGCCTTAAACATTTCAATACCATAGGCCTTAGGGTCAACGCCTGCAATCGTCGCAAGGAAAGCAGCCGTCGTCTTGTCCAGGGGCGTACAGGTTGGAGATTTGAAGATGACGGTATCGGAAAGAATGGCTGAAAGTAAAATCCCTGCGATGGCTTTATCTGGAGTGATGCCTTGTTCTCTATAACATTGCGCCACAATAGTACAGGTGGAACCGATAGGCTCTACGCGAATATAAATAGGTTCTGAGGTTTGAATGCCCCCTACTTTGTGATGATCAACGATCCCCAGAAGTTGAGACTGTTCTGCGCCAGTGACGGCTTGTCCCCACTCATTATGGTCCACTAAAATAACTTTTTTAGGGCTCAGGCCCAGCAAGTCATAGCGGCCAATGAGTCCAACGACTTTTCCTGCTGCATCTAAAACTGGATAATTATAGAAACGTGTTTCCACCATTTTTTTACGCACGTCAGTAATCAAGTCATCTTCTTGAAACGAAACAAGTCCTTCAGTGTGCATTACGCTCGCAACGGATACACTGGTAGGAAGCAAATTGCCAGTTGGGCAATTAGAATCCTCTTCGCAGATGACTCTTTCAGCGAATGCCATACCGATATCACCGATTGTGATGACCCCGATCATTTTACCAGCCTCATCCACGACAGGAAGCGTTTTTTTCTGTTCTTTATCTTTCATGATCTGCCATGCTTCACGTAGGGAAGTTGTCGATTCGACCGTATGAAACTCTCCGCCCATGAGGTCTTGTACTCTTATGTGTAAGTCCTCCAACACCATCGGTGCAGGAACTCCAAAATAATTAAGTACGAACGAGGTTTCTTTATTGAGTTTTCCAGCTGAACAAGCAACAGCATTCGTCGTCCCAGTTAGTTTCTTCAAATTAGCTAAACCGATCGCTGAGCACACTGAATCTGTATCCGGACTTTTATGACCAACAATATAAATTTTATCTGACATAGAGTTACACCTAAACCTTTCTTTTTTACGAAATTTCAAATCTAAGAGATAAAAATGTTACAGCTTCGTCAACTTGGCATATTCAGCCACAAATTTCTTAATTCCACAGTCGTCGAAAACAATGGTCAGCTCCGCCTGGTCGCCTTCTCCCTTAATTGAAACAATAATTCCTCGACCGAACGTAGCATGTCCCACTTTGTCTCCAACATGATGCGCCTCACCTCCTTTACTAACCAGAGTACTTCCGAAACCTTTTTCCCAGGAACCCGAGCCCAAGGGAGCCCGGTGTTCCTTCGTTCCCTCCCGCGGCCAAGTCGATTTAGGCTTAGTGGTCGGTCGACGTTTTGGTGGATCAAGAGGGTCAATATCCGTCCTTAAGGTTGCCGGGATCTCCCCTAAGAAACGAGAGGGCGAATTGTACTGTGTTTTGCCGTATAGCATTCGCGTTTCAGCATTACATAGATAGAGTTTCTCCCTCGCTCGTGTGATAGCGACATAGCACAGCCGTCGTTCTTCCTCCAATTCAGTCGGGTCCATCAGTGAACGGCTACTGGGGAAAATCCCGTCCTCCATGCCTACGACAAACACCACAGGAAACTCCAAACCCTTCGCACTGTGCATGGTCATTAATGCCACGGCTTCCTCCGCATCGTCTAGATTATCAATATCTGCAACTAAGGAAACCTGTTCTAAGAACCCCCCTAATCCCGGGGTGGCTTCCTCCTCGTCAACCCCATCATTGATCGCATTTTGCGCGGACTGAGCTGCTTTAGCGTCATACTCTGCCGTTACTGACAGAAACTCTCCCAGATTTTCCAGACGAGTCTCGGCTTCGGGTGTATCCTCTGCCTGAAGAAGTGCTTTGTACCCGGTCTTGCTTAATATGGCTTCCACCAAATCTGTGACTGATGCTTCCTTAGAATATGCCACTAACTCTTGCATCAAGTGGGCAAAACCCACCAAAGGTTTCTTAGCCCGTGTTGGCAACTCTGGAATATATTCAGCCTCTAAAATTGCGTCCAGTACGGGCATTCCCTGTTCTTCCGCATATTCCAAGATCTTCTCCAGCGCACTATTCCCCAGTCCACGTTTAGGCACGCCCAGGACACGGGTAAAATTAACTTGATCAGCTGGATTATATAATACCCGCAAATACGCTAAGATATCTTTGATTTCCATGCGCTGATAGAATTTCAACCCTGAAAAAACACGATAGGGCGTCGCCGCCTTCATCAAACGCTCCTCAAGTGCCCGTGACTGAGCATTCGTTCGGTAAAGAACGGCGAAATCATTATACGGCCGTCCTTCAAGCTCATGTAAACGTTTCATTCGCTCCACAACGTAACCAGCCTCGTCTCGCTCATCCGTCCCTACATAACATACTAGAGCTTGTCCCTCCGCGTTTTCTGTCCAAAGCGACTTCTCTTTACGCGTTTCATTATTTCTCACCACAGCATTAGCAGCCTCTAGAATTTTTTGCGTTGAACGGTAATTTTGTTCAAGCTTAATGACCTTCGTTTCTGGATAATCACGCTCAAAATCCAAAATATTTTGGATATCCGCGCCCCTCCATCCATAGACCGACTGGTCATCATCCCCTACCACACAGAGATTGCGATATTCACTTGCCAGAAGCTTGATCAGCATATATTGAGCATGATTCGTATCTTGATACTCATCAACCATTATGTAACGGAATTTATCTTGATAGAAGCGAAATACTTCTGTACTTTGCTGAAAAAGTTGCACCGTAAGCATGATAATATCATCAAAGTCTAGAGCATTGTTATTCTTAAGCCTCTTCTGGTAGGATTTGTAGATGTCAACAACTTTATGCTGAAAATAATCGGTTGCTTTATGGGAGAACTCCTCCGGATCTAATAGATTGTTTTTGGCCTCGCTGATCACCGCAGCAACGGCTCGAACGGGGAATTTCTTCTCATCAAGATTGTATTCTTTTAGGCAGGATTTCAGTAAGGATTGTTGGTCCCCAGAATCATAAATAACAAAATTTTTACTATAACCTGGCATTGTATCAATTTCGCGTCTCAAAATACGAACACAGGCGGAGTGAAACGTCGTAACCCATAACCCATAGCCCTCACTGCCCACTAATGTGGACACTCGCTCACGCATCTCCTTCGCGGCTTTATTCGTAAACGTGATGGCTAAGATTGCACTAGGTTCTATACCCTGAGCAATTAAGTGAGCAATTCTATACGTGAGCACACGAGTCTTTCCCGATCCAGCCCCTGCAAGAATTAGAAGTGGCCCGTCTTTATGCTCAGCCGCTTCGCGTTGCACTGGATTCAAATCGTCTAACCGATACATTAACCACTCCACCTCACTCTTTTTGTACTAATTATAACATACCTGCACTTATCGCTGTAATAATAAATATTTATGGCGGGTTTTATTTTAGGGTTAAAAAACATTAGAGCAGCCTAAAGCCGCTCTAATGTTTTTTATATGTTTACAAGATATTCCTTAAAATTCGCACGCATTGGCGGTTCGAGGGAAAGAGATTACATCACGAATATTAGACATTCCTGTCATATACATAATAACTCGTTCAAAACCAAGTCCATACCCGGCATGTTTTACACCACCGTACTTTCTCAGGTCAAGATACCATCCATAATCCTCTTCGTTCAGACCTGATTCCTTCATTCGATTTTGCAATACCTCAAGGCGTTCTTCCCGTTGGCTTCCCCCAATAATTTCTCCAATTCCAGGAACCAGTAGATCCATGGCTGCCACCGTTTTATGATCTTCATTTAGCCGCATATAAAACGCCTTAATTTCTTTCGGGTAGTCCGAGACAAAGACCGGTTTTTTAAAGACTTTTTCAGTCAAGTAACGCTCATGCTCTGTTTGAAGATCCGTGCCCCAATGGACAGGATACTCAAAGTTGGCATTTTCCTTCTCCAGCAGTTCCACGGCTTCCGTGTAGGTAATATGCCCGAATTCAGAGCTTAGGATATTTTCCAGCCGATCAAACAACGTTTTATCGACGAAGTTATTAAAGAACGCCATTTCCTCCGGGGCATTGTCCATGGCATACTGGATAATAAATTTCATCATCTCTTCAGCTAGATTCATGTCGTCTTTAAGATCGGCAAACGCTATCTCTGGCTCGATCATCCAAAACTCTGCCGCATGTCTTGTTGTATTGGAATTCTCCGCTCGAAAGGTGGGTCCAAACGTATAGACGTTGCGAAAGGCCATACAGTAAGCTTCGGCATTGAGCTGACCACTCACCGTTAGGCTCGCGGCACGGCCAAAGAAGTCCTTGGAGAAATCGACATTACCGGCTTCGTCCTCTGGAGGTTTCGTCATATCTAAAGCTGTGACTCGAAACATTTCGCCCGCACCCTCAGCATCGCTTCCGGTAATAATTGGAGTTTGCACATAGACATAACCTTTTTCCTGAAAGAACTTATGAACGGCATAGGCCACCACGGAACGGACTCGAAAGACCGCAGCAAACGTGTTCGTTCTGGGCCGCAAATGGGCAATCGTTCTTAAATACTCAAATGTATGCCGTTTCTTTTGAAGGGGATAATCGGTGGCGGAGAGTGAGAGAACCTCTATGAGTTCTGCTTTCAATTCAAAGGGCTGCTTTGCTCCAGGTGAAGCGACGAGTGTTCCTTGGATCCGCAGGCCAGAACTAATCGTGAGCTTCCCAATCTCCGTAAAGTTGGCAAGACTGTCTTCGAAAACCACTTGAATGTTTTCAAAAAAACTACCATCGTTCATTTCAATAAATCCAAACGCTTTGGACGAGCGTACCGTGCGCACCCATCCGGATAGTTCAATTTTCTGATTGAAAAACTTCTCCGTGTCTTTGTAAATTTCCTTAATTGTTACCGACTGCATATTAATCCTCCT
>DHWG01000126.1 GCA_002413075.1 Desulfosporosinus sp. UBA5188
ATATACAATAAGTATAATATAATAGACATATAGTAAGGTATGTGCTACTATACTGCTAAAGAGTAGAGGTGATGACTTGGGCAAAAATCTTAGGTTAAAATCGTCAAGAGCCGCTAAGGACATGTCACAAAAAGTTCTGGCGGAAGCCGCTGGGGTAACGAGACAGACAATTAATGCCATTGAAAATGGCGACTACAATCCATCCGTCAATCTATGCATAGCAATCTGTAAAATATTAGGCAAAACGCTTGACCAAATTTTTTGGGAGGATGATGAAGATGCGGAGAAATGAATTAGATGAAATGCAATTACAAAAAAGAAACAAGATCGGGAACCAAGCCTTTATGTTGCTCTCTTATCTTTTACTGATTGACATAGGTCTTTACGGATTAGGATTTAGGTGGCTAAACTATCCGACCAACGTTTGGGTCATTATGCTCGGTTGCATGACGTATTATATGATTCGTGTCATATGGCAGAATTCCTATGTTGGACCACAACAATCAAGCAAAAGAATAACGAAGAAAACAAGATATTTAACAGGCGCAGTAGGATTTGTGGCGGGTGTTACTGCATTCATCTTTCAAAAATATTTTATATTTATTAAAGCCTCTGCTCCAAATGGAGATGATAATAATTCATTAATTCTATTGGTCTGTTCAGTAGTGATGTTAATAATCATAGCAGGCGTCAGCTTTATATCTAAGCGGCAAAACAAGGATGATAATAATCCATTGTGAAGATGTGAAGAGTATAAAATCAACCTCCCTTGACCTAGAAAAGGATCGGGAGGTTAATTTTATCTAATATGTTAGCTAGATATTATAGTTCCTAACATGGTATAATGTATCTAAAAGATATATAGAGAGGTAATTGATGAATAAGAGTAAAACCAAATTCGTGATCTTAGGGCTTCTTTCTGAAGAGGCCTTAACAGGGTATGAAATTAAGAAGATTGTTGATATGCGCTTTGGCTTTTTTTGGAATGAAAGTTATGGTCAGTTATATCCAGAGCTAAAAAGACTTGCTCAGAAAGAATTAATATCAGCATCAAAGCCTAAGGAGGGGTCAGCAAGGGGAAAAACAAGATATTTTATCACGCAAAAAGGAATTAGTGCTCTAGAAATTTGGCTTTCTGAGCCGGTCGAAACGGAAAGCGTAAGGCTTGAAATATTATTGAAAATGTATTTCTCCAATGGAATAAAGCCTGAAATAATGAAGAAGCACATTACTGAATTTTCAATAAGCCATCAAAAACAGCTTGATATGTTAAATATGTTTCAACAACAATTATTGAGCGTAGAGGATTTGCATAGTAATCATGGCGATATTTTAAGCGTTATTGACTTTGGGCAAAAGGTTTACAAGGCTTATATCGATTGGTGTGAGGAAACAACCATATATTTAGAAAGCAGGGATGAAAAATGAGGCAAAAAATCAGAAAGGCTTTAGTGATCATATCGCTCTTACTATTTCCCATAACCTTGAACTTTTTTTCTCCCTACGTGCCGATCGATGGAGCAATGAATGGAATTATCGCAGGCAGCCTGCTGTTATTTATGTTTATGTTTGTTACAGCGATCTTTTTCGGACGTGCTTGGTGTAGCTGGGTATGCCCAATGGCCTGTTTAAGTGAGATGTGTCAGGGTATTAATAATAAAAAGGTTAACGTAAAAAGACTTAAAATAATACGATATTTTATTTTTGCTGTTTGGGCAGGTTTTGTAATCGCTATGTTTATTCTAGCAGGGGGAATAAAAGGCGTGGATCCTTTGCGTTTAACGAGCCATGGAATATCCGTCGACAGTCCAGCAAAATTCATCATCTATTATTTTGTCCTTGCTTTGTTTTTCATCATTTCAATCACTGTTGGAAAACGGGGGGCTTGCCACAGCATTTGCTGGATGTCTCCATTTTTAGTGGGTGGCTTTACGATCGGAAAATGGCTAAATATTCCACAACTTAGAATAACATCAGATAAGTCACTCTGTGTAGAATGCGGGGCTTGCAATAAAAAGTGCCCTATGAGTATTAATGTTAGTCTGAGTTCCAAAGATGGTTCTATAGAAACTTCAGATTGTATCTTCTGCGGGGAGTGCGTAGACCACTGCAAAAAGAAGGCATTACGGTATAGTATTAGATGATCATGACAAAGAGCCCCGACGATAATCAGTTCTAGTGGAACTGTCAACCTCCCTGGACCAAGATTGGACCAGGGAGGCTTTTTAACGTATGTAGGCGCACGAATAAAAAAGCAGATCCTAAAGGAGAGATATAGAGATGTTGGCATAGTAATTGCATTAAACTAAGGGGCGAGCCAGTCAATTCGTTTAGGGGGAGATAACAGAGTTAACAAGTAAAACAAGAAATTGTTTTTACTATACGGTATTAAAAACCAATATGTAAACAAAATATTAAGGAATAGGGGAGATTAAGATGAGCGAAAAAATACGATGGATACAAAACAATATGCATAAGGAAAATGGGGAGGGTGTTTCGACCCAACTCTTCAGTAAATTAGAAATAGATAAGGCCATTAATTTTCACCGGACGTTTCCGGATTACTTGCCGACACCGTTACGCCAACTCAAGAAATTAGCAAAGAATTTAGGCGTCGGTGGAATCTACGTTAAAGATGAATCATATCGTTTTGGCTTGAATGCGTTCAAGGCCTTAGGCGGCTCCTATGCGATCGGCAGATACCTTGCCCAAAGACTAAATAAAGATATTAGTGAATTGCCGTTTGATGTTCTCACCTCCCCCGAGGTCAAGGAACAATTGGGAGACATAACCTTTGCGACCACCACTGACGGAAATCATGGTCGGGGCATCGCTTGGACTGCTCGTCAATTGCGCCAAAAATCAGTCGTTTATATGCCAAAGGGATCTTCTCAGTACCGGCTTGAAAAGATCAGAGAGGAAGGTGCAAAGGCTGAGATCACGGACATGAATTACGACGATGCTGTCCGTATGACGGCTGTAGAGGCTGAAAAAAATGGTTGGGTGATTGTCCAAGATACTTCCTGGGAAGGGTATGAAGAAATTCCAAGTTGGATTATGCAAGGTTATGGAACCATGTCGGCCGAGGCTTTAGAAGCGTTGAATGACCTTGGTATCGAGAAACCGACGCATATTTTTGTTCAGGCAGGCGTCGGAGCGTTAGCAGGGTCTGTGCAAGGCTATTTTGCCTCCATGTTTGGAGAAGATCGTCCTAAAACCGTGATTGTTGAGGCCAGTCAAGCGGCTTGCTTGTATCAATCAGCCCTGGAGGGGGATGGTAAACCCCGGATCGTCGGAGGCGATATGGCCACTGTTATGGCAGGACTCGCGTGTGGAGAACCGAATCTGATAGGCTGGAATATTTTGCGCGATTACAGCGACATGTTCGTTTCCTGCCCAGACTGGGTAGCGGCGAGGGGTATGCGAGTTTTGGCGAGTCCTTTACACGGAGATCCAAAAGTCATTTCCGGTGAATCCGGCGCAGTGACAGCGGGGTTGCTCAGCTCATTTTTACTGGATGAAGACTTCAAAGAGGCCAGGGAAGCCTTAGGACTGGATGAAAAATCGCAGATCTTAATCTTTAATACAGAAGGAAATACAGACCCGTATAAATGGCGCAGCATCGTATGGGATGGGGAATTACCGTCAACGGGTAAGTAATCCAAGGATACTGAAGGGGAAGGAAGGTCCCTTCAGTATCCTTGGACGTCGCTTCTTTGTTATAAATTGTATATAATATAGTTTAAAGTAAACTAATTTAAGGGGTGAAGTATGTATCACCTTAGCGACATTAAAAGCACAGTCCAACAGACGGCCGATGCGATTGCTGCAGCACTGAAGATTGAAGTTGAAATTGCGGATTCCGATCTTATTCGAGTTGCAGGTACGGGAAAGTATAAGAGCCGCTGTGGTTTCCCCATGGGTGATGGTTTTGTCTATAGGCATGTGATCACCACGGGCGCAACGGTTATCATCGAAAATCCAGGCTTTAATGAGCTCTGTCAGCCTTGTCCATCACGGGGGAAATGTCAGGAGTATGCCGAAGTCGCGATACCCATACGTGTAGACGACCAAATTATTGGGGCGATTGGCCTAGTTAGCTTTAATGAAGAGCAGACAAAACGCCTCATGAATAACAAACAATCCCTTCTGCTCTTCTTGGAGAAGATGGCTGAACTACTGGTGGGCAAAGTTCTTGAAAACGAGAAAAAACATGAATCAGAATTACTCACGAGCCAACTGCTCACCGTGTTGAATCTCTTGCATGATGGGATTTTACTGATCAACGATCAGCAACAAGTGACCCATTATAATACGTTAGCCGCCAAATTGTTAGACATTGATGCCGTGCAAGAACCGGTTTTGTATCAACTGCTGGATGACAAAAGACTATGGTTTGCCGTGGAACGTGGAGAACCCTTTTCTGGTCCGATCCAAGGGAAGCGGGTGGCCACGCAACTATATTGTGATGTTGCCCCTATTAAAAATAATGGGGTTATCGAAGGTGCAGTGATCTCAGTCAAAGATATCAAGCAGATTAAGAAGTTGGTTCAAGAGGCCACGGTCAGTGAGATAGAAACACATTTTTCGCAGATTATTGGTGAAGCGCCTAAAATGAAGGCTCTAAAAGCAATGGCTTTGCACGTGGCGCCGAGTCAGGCTACGCTCTTGATTCAAGGAGAAAGCGGTACGGGCAAGGAATTATTAGCTCGGGCCATTCATCAGAGTAGTAAACGAAAAGGGCATGCTTTTATTGCTATAAATTGCGGGGCAATTCCCGAAAATCTCCTGGAAAGTGAATTATTTGGCTATGAAGAAGGGTCGTTCACGGGTGCCAGACGGGGTGGCAAACTGGGGAAATTTGAGATTGCGCACAACGGGACGATCTTTTTAGACGAAATCGGGGACATGCCACTGCATTTGCAGGTTAAAATTCTCAGAGTCTTGCAAGAGAGAAGAATTGAACGCGTGGGTGGTACGCGATCTATCCCCCTGGATGTTCGCATCATCGCCGCAACCCATCGGGACTTAGATGAAATGGTAAAAACGGGCGAGTTTAGAGAAGATCTGTATTATCGATTAAATGTCATTCCTTTAACGATTCCTCCGCTTCGTGATCGTCTCGAGGATGTGCCTATTTTGGTTCAATTCTATTTGGATTACTATTCTACGGTGACCGATAGATCAGTCAGCGGAATTACCCAGGAAACGATCGATATCCTGGCTAACTATCTGTGGCCAGGTAATGTCCGGGAACTGGGTAATGTGGTTGAATACTGCGTTACAATGGTGGCTGGTGGGGAAATAACCACGGACGTTTTGCCACAACGAATTAAAACGGTCCTTAAGGCCGAAGCTCAAAGCTCTCGCCTGAACTTAAAACTATTGGAACGGGAAACCATCATGAAGGCTTTAACTAGGGTTGATCGTGAGGGGCATAAGGATGATGCGGCGAAATTATTGGGGATTAGCCGGGCAACCCTCTATCGGAAAATTAAGGAGTATCAAATTGGTGAAACTAAAACATTTTACTAGAGCTAGGGGTTAAGTGTCGTGAATCGCCGAGCAATCGTGTGTCAAGGATGGATTATCGTCTCAAAATGAGAATGGACACGAAGAACGCCGAACTCGTACGGTTTTAGCGAGAAGATTTGTGCAAGTTCCGCTAACCACCATCTCATTTTGAGAATTCAGTCGTGGATTAGGCGGATAGAATTACTGGAGAGATGCAAATAAATGCGACTATAGCGTGCGTTTAAGGTTGTTCAGTAATTGGTGGCATTGTTCTTGCATTAAAATAGAGTTTGAAAGATCATACTAAAGATAAGACTTAGGCGTGATTAGACTAGATCATCGATAAAGCAACAGGATCGAAAGGGGAATTTAGTTATGGACACTAATTTTGCAAAAGTTCTTGAACTCGCCAAAAAATATCAGCCGGATATGAGCCGGTTTTTACGGGACCTTATCGCCATTCCTGGTGAAAGTTGTGGAGAAGAGAAAGTTGTCCTGCGCATCAAGGAAGAAATGGACAAAGTAGGCTTCGATAAAGTAGAAATTGACCCCATGGGTAATATCTTAGGTTATATGGGTCATGGTAAACATCTGATCGCGATGGATGCGCACATTGATACGGTCGGCATCGGCGATCCTTCGCTTTGGAAGTATGATCCGTATCTTGGGTATGAAGATGAAGAAATTATTATCGGGCGCGGTGCCTCTGACCAAATTGGTGGCATGGTTTCGATGGTTTACGCTGGAAAAATTATTAAGGATCTGAGTTTGGAAGGCGAATATACATTGGTTGTCGTGGGTTCCATACAAGAAGAAGATTGTGATGGTTTATGCTGGCAGTACATTATTAATGAAGATAAAGTCGTACCGGAGTTCGTTGTCATTACCGAACCGACCGATGGAAAGATTTATAGAGGACATCGCGGACGGATGGAAATTAAAGTCATGACGAAAGGCATCAGTTGTCATGGGTCGGCACCAGAGCGTGGTGACAATGCGATTTACAAAATGGCGCCAATTCTAACAGAACTGCGGGGCTTACATGAAAATCTGTTGGATCATCCGTTTCTCGGTAAAGGGAGCTTGGCCGTTTCGGAAATCTTCCATACCTCTCCATCCCGTTGTGCGGTGGCTGACAGTTGCTGGATTTCCATTGATCGTCGTCTCACGGCGGGCGAGTCATGGGAATTTGCAGTTCAACAGATTAAGAACCTGCCTTCTGTAAAAGCTGCGTGTGCGGAAGTTACGATGTATACGTATGAACGGCCCTCTTATACGAACTTAGTTTATCCGACAGAATGCTATTTCCCAACCTGGCTTATTGAGGAAGGACATCCGGTAACGTCCACGTTGGAAGAGGCTTATAAAGGCTTATTTGGTAAAGATCCAGTGGTTGATAAGTGGACCTTCTCCACCAACGGTGTTTCCATCATGGGACGTTTCGGAATCCCTTGCATTGGTTTTGGTCCTGGTCATGAAGATCAAGCCCACGCTCCCAATGAACGAACCTGGAAAAAGGAATTGGTGGATTGCGCGGCCATGTATGCGATGATTCCTAGTGTTTACGTTGATAAATTTGCTAAGCAGATGCCCGAGGACACTGAGAATTTGGTTAAAATTAAATAGGACGAGGCGTGATTATGCTGATCGCACACGTTTCAAAAATAATTAGATATAAGGAGATTTTTATGAAAACATTGAACGATTACATTGAAAAATTAAATAATTTGAATTTTAAAGAAATGTACAACAGTGACTTTCTCCTGACTTGGGAAAAATCAGAGGATGAGTTGGAAGCTGTATTTACAATGGCTGACGCTCTTCGCTTTATGAGAGAAAACAACATCTCTACTAAGGTTTTTGAAAGCGGACTTGGGGTTTCTTTATTCCGTGACAACTCTACCCGTACCCGTTTCAGCTTTACATCTGCCTGTAATCTTCTAGGACTTGAGGTTCAGGACTTGGATGAAGGGAAATCCCAAGTAGCTCACGGCGAAACAGTTCGTGAAACTGCCAACATGGTCTCCTTTATGGCAGACGTCATCGGTATTCGTGATGATATGTATATCGGCAAGGGAAACGCTTACATGCGTGAAGTTTCCGAGGCTGTAAAGCAAGGAAATATGGATGGAATTTTAGAGCAAAGACCTACCCTTGTCAACCTACAGTGCGATATAGATCACCCTACTCAGGCAATGGCCGACATGCTGCATATCATTCATGAATTTGGTGGTATTGAGAACCTGAAAGGAAAGAAGATTGCCATGTCATGGGCTTACTCACCTTCCTACGGAAAGCCGCTTTCTGTGCCTCAAGGTATCGTCGGTTTAATGACTCGTATGGGGATGGACGTAGTTCTTGCACATCCTGAGGGATATGAGATTATGTCAGACGTGGAAGAAGTTGCCAAGGAAAATGCTGCAAAATCAGGAGGATCTTTCACAAAAACAAACAGCATGGAAGAAGCCTTCAGAGATGCCGACATTGTTTATCCAAAGAGCTGGGCTCCCTTTGTAGCGATGGAAAGACGTACTGAATTATATGGTAACGGTGATTTGGATGGGATCAAGGCCCTTGAAAAGGAATTACTGGCACAGAATGCAGAGCATAAAGATTGGGCTTGCACAGAAGAAATGATGAAGTTGACAAAGGCTGGCAAAGCCAC
>DHWG01000131.1:0-12269 GCA_002413075.1 Desulfosporosinus sp. UBA5188
CCTACTACCGTAGGCCGTCACAAGGAAACTCCATATGGGTTAGTTTTTGTAAACGCAAAGTTTCCGAAGCCGAGTTTACGGGATCAGAGATCGATAAACTGCAAAACAAACAGGAGATAAAAGGCTCCTCCGATCAATTGCTCATGTAAGGGCGAACCATAAAACAAGAATCATAGGCATTCTATGATCTTTTAGTTATCTACTTCCTCGAGGCAACCCCTTTTAGTGTCTACTTAAGTCAATGGTTGAGAAACTTCTGATACTTCTTATTGGGATCTGGACATGAAACCATGTCCACAGGGTCATCCCCCTGGTTTGTTTGATTTGGACGTTCCCGCCAGCCTCTTGTAAAACGTGTTGTACATGTGTAAGCCCAATCCCAGTCGACGCATTTCCCGAATTTGAATACTTCGTTGTAAATCCAGGTAGAAAAATGAGTTCTCGATCATCTGGAGAAATTAGCTTTCCAGTATTTCCAAGATGCATATGGAGTGTTTCTGAGTCGAAATTCCAAATCACCGAAATTTGCCCCTGATTTTCAATCGCGTCAATGCCATTGGCCAAAATATTGTTGACCACAACAAGTATGGGAAAGAAATTATCTACAAGACAAATCTGAGAGCCAGAAGACGTAATCCATTTGATCTGTTTCTGCTGAGACTGGGCGTAACGCTGCTGGCTTTCGATGACAAAGTTCAGCAGCTCGCTTAGATCAATACGAGTATAGTCGTTGGGCTCAATTAAGGCATTTATACTACTGAAAACCCGCTGCGTGTCCTTTTTAATCTCATGAATTCTTTCAGCGAGGTTCAAAAGAGAAGTCTGATGCCCATTCCCTGAGGGCTCTTGTCCCAATTCTTGATAAAGCTGAAAACTTCTTTCCGTAGCTTCTTCAATATCCCCCATAATTTTTTTTAGAAAATATCCCTCAGCATAAAGCGTTGCCCCCAGCAAAAGTTGCCCTTGGAATTTTTCCTTTTCTTTTTCCCGCAAAATCCGTTGCCGAAAGAGTTCCATAGTCGCAATAAAGGCCAAGAAGAAAAGCCCTTTAACCCCTGCCCCTAACGCTAAAATGTTCAAACTATATTTGATCCCATGAAAATGAGAAGAAAAGGCGAGTTCCAAAAAATTTGCAATAAAATCAAACGTCCCAAAAAAGAGACTGGTGCGAATTGGGTTTGCTATCTGTCGCTTAAACCTAGGCAAGATCATTCCAGCGGTCAGGGCCACGTAATAAAGAACGGCAGAAGCATTATCAACGAGAAGGGTGGGCAGTGGTTGTACATATGCCAAGTGGCCGACAAGAACTCGAAAAAGAACGACCGTAATTCCCGTCAAACAGCCGTTGAAGAGAGTTGCTAGCCTCGGAAAACTGTATAGACAAAGCACGTAGAATACGCTGCCCATCCCCAGTCGAAAAGTGGATCCAAATGGAAAAAATCCGACTTCTCCAAGAACATATGTCCCTATAATTAAAAAGACCCTCAAAGCGTCAAATGGAATTTTCTTTTGAAGATGCGCTACCCAGTTCACCCATTTATCCAGATTCAAGAGAAGTCCTCCTCCATGATATACAAGAGGATGTAGCAGGGAAAATTACCATGTCTACATCCTCTAAATAGCAGTATCTCGATATTATCCTTACGCTGTCGATTTTGATGCTATCACGAATGGAAATTAATTTGCAAATGCTTCTTTCAAGCTGGGCGCTTTATCAAGATCCTCGCTAGTACTTTCTATATCTTCCAACAAAGGTTGCAGTGGATGCTCTGGAGTAGTCAAATACCCCTTCATTTTTCGCCATGACAACAGAGGCTAGCGAAACTCCGATAACATTAACAACTGTTCTTCCCATATCCATGATTCGGTCCACCCATGCTTATTATTATACGTATATGTACCAAAGGCCTAACAGAACCCCTCCTTCTAATTTGCGAGAGTTTCTGATAACAATATTACCTGGACACTACAGAATCCTACAACAGCCGACAACTATCCAACAAATAATCTTTGGTTGAAATATCTCTATATTAAATAATGAAGAAGACCCTAACAATGATTCACTGCTCGGTTTAAGTCAAATGCAGAGCAGGACGTCAGTATATAAGGCGATAAGAAACTTGCGAATATTGATCCTGACTGTACTTGCCCGCTTTTGTCGTAACTCTAGCACGCGTTCGCGGACTTCGGCAAATTCAAAGTATTTTGAAGCATAGCGTTCAAAATATTCATCATGAAGATCTTCCAAGCCACGAACCGCAATGTTCCCCAGCGCTTGCTTTATAATCCGACGAATCCGTTGTTCAATACTTTGTATTTCCTCTTCCGTTCTGGCAATGGCCTGATAAATTAATTTAAGTGGAAGATCAGATAACTCTTCTTCAGTGTCTTTAAACCTTAAAACAATCGCCTGCAACTCCCGGCTTCCAGTTTCCCCTAAAATCCCCAAGTCTGAAAAGATCAGTTGGAACCTTTTTTTAAGCGTTTTTTCATTAGTTTCCTCCGTCTTGGTTACCTTGGGAGAACGGACCTCGGCTAAGGAATTCTCAATTTGTTCCAAAGTTGATCTCAGTCGTTGTTTTTCCAAAACACGGTCGGCAATGGCCAGAATCTCATTGCGATTGATCGGCTTATGGATAAAAAATTCAATTCCTGCTGCATACGCATTCGCCAACAGCGTTTTGGCTTCAACCTGGGAGACCATTACAAACAGGGTCATCGGGTGAAGTGAGATTGCTATTTCAACCACCTCAATGCCCGAAATATCCGGCATTAAGAGGTCGATAAAACAAACATCAATCCGTCTACCGCTCTCGAAAAAATTCAAAGCCTCCCTCCCGGAGGAAAACTCGGCAACCACATCTCCTCTGGTATTCAAAATATCTGAAAGCATGCGTAGAGATGCAGGATCATCGTCTACGACTGCAAATGTTGCTACCATCTATTCGCCCTCTTTCCTTGGAAAGGTACCCCCTTCATTATCGGTAGACCAAATTACTTTATCACAAGTTAAACGGATTGCGGTGTCCCTCGTGTGACACGGACCACTAAATCATTAATTTGATCAAACAAAATATGATGCAGTTGTTTTTCTTTAGTTCCTACGACAACTATCCTAACACAGGGGGCTCCAAAAGGGTGATTTACCATAAAAACACAAAAAATAAAATCCACAAGGAGCAACCACAACCCATGTGCCTAACGGGGACGGCACATGGGTTTTTATGTGATGAATATGTGAAGACTTGTAATGGAAAACCACAAACCGGTAACAAGTTTATATTATTACAATTATAAAACAACTGGCACTATATAAGAGCAAAAAAGCCCCCACCTTTTTACAATGAGAGCCGAATGAGTAGGACGAGAGATTCCTTGAAGGCCATTCTACCCTGGGGTTGATTTGCTCTGAGCTATAATCTTACCAGTTGTAAATGCATTAAAGACAATCATTGTAAGGGTCAAATCAGTCCATAACAAAGGACTATGTAGCTGGGATAACGCAATGGGTAACTGAAATCTAACGATAATGTTTTATTTAATGCAGTTCTTGGGAGAGTTGTACTGTTCTTTTCCAAGGTCATAAAGATTGTTTCCCTCATGATCAATAATCACAATAATCGGAAAATCCTTGACGACTAGACGTCGTACCGCTTCTGGTCCCAGTTCAGGATAGGCAATCACTTCGGCCGAAACAATGCGTTTGGCTATGAGGGCACCCGCTCCACCAATCGCTCCGAAATAGACGGCACCATGTTTCTTCATCGCCTCAATAACTTCTGTGGATCGGAGACCCTTGCCAATCATACCTGTTAACCCTTCGGCGATCAGCTTCGGCGAATAGACATCCATCCGTCCGCTTGTGGTCGGCCCAGCGGAACCAATCACTTGCCCTTCTTTCGCTGGAGTGGGCCCTACGAAATATATAATTTGATCTTTCATTGCGAAGGGAAGGTCGGCGCCTTGCTCCAGGGCCTCAACCATTTTTTTATGCGCTGCATCGCGCCCGGTATAAATCACACCGCTAATTAAGACGTTATCCCCGGCTTTCAAGCCTTTGACTTTATCTTGGGTAAGAGGCGTTTCAATGCGTATGGCTTCGCTCATTTGATTCCCCTCCCTTGTAAGGTGATTTCTTTATGACGAGTCGCATGGCAACCAATGTTCACTGCAACTGGCATTCCGGCAATATGAGTGGGATAGACTTCTAAGTTAACCGCGAGTGCAGTCGTTATACCGCCAAAGCCTTGGGGACCAATGCCAAGTCGATTCACGCGATCTAATAACTCTTCCTCAATTTTCGCCAGACGCCCATCCGGATTATGGTTTCCCACTTCCCGAAGTAAGCTTTTTTTGGCAAGGAAGGTTGCTTTTTCCATCGTTCCGCCCACACCCACTCCGACAATAATGGGAGGACAAGGGTTTCCGCCCGCACGTTCGACCGTGTCCACGACAAATTGCATCGCACCCTCTAATCCCTCAGAAGGCTTGCACAGTTTTAAGCCCCCCATATTTTCGCTGCCGAACCCTTTAGGAGCCACTACCAAATGCAAAGAATCGCCTGGAACAATATCATAATGGATCACAGCTGGCGTGTTATCGCCTGTATTGACGCGTTCAAAGGGATCTTTCACGACGGATTTGCGTAGATATCCTTTATCGTATCCCCTACGTACACCTTCGTTTATAGCCTCCGTTAAGCTCCCACCGACCACATGTAAATCCTGTCCTATTTCAACAAAAAACACCGCCATCCCAGTATCCTGACACATTGGGACTCTTTCCTGATGCGCAATTTCGGCGTTCTCGATAAGACGTTCCAAAACCTCGACACCCAAGGGCGAACGCTCAACCTTTAAGGCTTGATGAAACCCCGTCATGATGTCTGAACCCAAGTCATAATTTGCCTCTATGCAAAGTTTTTCAACCTCTGAAATAATCTCTTCCACGAATAGTTCCTTCATCTTCTCGATCCCCCTCCTTTAACGTCTTTTCACGTTTTTACGCTAATAATTAGTTGAAGAATACTTTCATTATAAATCAATTTGCCATTTGTCTCCATAAATGAACCAAGTTTTCAACTAAGGGGATATATGTTTATCCATATAGTCTTCTAAGAGATGCAGAAAGACAGTTACTCCTAATAAATCTGCGCTACCACCAGGGCTAATTTTCCGATTTGAAAAATCCTCATCCATTTCTTCGATTGCTTTTAGACCTTGGACCGTTGCTACTCCACCTATGTTCAGTATCTGCTTCGCCTTTTTCTGAACTTCTTTTAATGTTTCAACAGAGTGCCTATGTAAAATAGTCGTATCCTCGCAAAACTGCATAATGGCTAAGAGCGTTTGCACGAGCTGATGGTTTTGCCTTAACCCTCGATTTGCCTTGTAGAATCCGAGAGCGAAGTCAAAAACTGTGGGCAGCCCTCTTTGCATCTCTCCTCGTATCCCCTCTACATTATAATCCAAAAAGAGTCTTTCTCCGTTTGTCAGGGGAGGATTATTAACATTTTTAAACTCAATCAGTCCTGAATTAAGTTCTCTCTCCACCAAACCCGAGGTGAACTCTTTGATAATACTTTGGAGGGATGAGAAGGGATTACCATCTAAGATTACTTTTCCTCCAGCAGCACAGCATACACCCAGTAAGAAGAGCATTCCTTTATGGGTATTTACACCTGAAGTCTTTTCGAACATTTGCTGTTCACCCAATTTCCCGATCTGCCTCAGTTGATGAAAAATTTCCTGGGGTGTCTTTGAGCTAAACCCTGCCTCTGTGCAATGAATCAAGGTGTTAATGAGCGAGGTGGCGCTATCTAAGAAGGTAAAGTAATCCATGTCTGTATGAGCGCCGCTCGACGTTTGGGAAACCAGCCCTGGGGACGGAGTGCAGGAAACCTCATAGAGCATTGCTTGTACTGCGAGACTCGCTATATTGATGCTGTGGTCCTTTACACTACTATTATCTACCATACACTCTCTCTCTATATTCACCAATATTTTCTTCAATATATGTGATAATATCATATTCATTATGGTGTCTCGATCTGACGCAATGATGGGCATAGTCTTCACAGAGATAATATTTCCTTCTCTGATATCCCAGTTCCTGCCAACTTATGCGATACCCCGAACGATCATACACATCTATATCTAAACATAGTCCAAGACTGTGAGTTTCTTCAAAATCAATGCATTTTAGGACACTTTTTGCTTTGGAACAGGTGGCAACGATCGAAGCTCCGTGCGACGCGCCATCTCTTATGAAGATTGTATAATCCACATCCTGATCTAATATTAAGTTAAAACCCTGGAGAAAGGTTTCAACTTCTTCTCTTTCCACCCGACTCTTGAAATTTACCCGTTCAGTGTTAACCCCATACATTGGTGTTCATTACCTGCCTCACAACATCGATAACGCTCCCATCCCGATATTCCACCACGGCCACGATCTTCTCTAAAAGCTGTACAGCCTTTGGTACTCCTGTAATTTTCTCAGCCATTGTTTTTAATTCGTCAATGGTCACAAGTGGAAGGTTAGTAATCCTTAGTTTTTCAATTAAATCCACTCTTCTTGGATTGACTGCCATTCCTCGTTCCGTCACGACAACATCAATGCTTTCTCCTGGGGTTGTCATGGTTGTGATTTCATCCTTAATCATTGGAACCCTAGACTTTATTAGATTAGTGACTACAATCGAAAGTTTTGAACCAGCCGCCGTATCACTATGTCCACCTGAGCCACCCATGATCAATCCACTTGAACCAGTTGTAACATTGACATTAAATTCAGTGTCAATCTCAGTGGCTCCTAGGATCATGATGTCTAGGCAGTTAACCACCGCGCCCTTGGTGTGGGGATTCCCATACATGGAAGCAGACATGGCTTGGTGGGTTTCATTATTTCTATACGAATCTATTGCTTTTAAATCAAAGCATTGAACATCAAAGAGCGTTTTAAAAAGCCCCTCTTCTAACATTTCCACAAGATAGCCTGTGACTCCTCCGGAAGCAAAGCTCCCCACAACACCTTCACGCTGCATAATATCTTTAAGCTCTGCGGCGACTGCCAGGGAGGTTCCGCCTGCTCCAGTTTGAAAAGACACGCCATCCTTCACTAAACCGGACGCCTTAATCACCTCAGCTGCCCTTTTAGCAATGATAAGCGCAACTGGATCCTTTGTGATTTTAGTGGTTCCCGAAACAATACCCGCTGGGTCTCCAATCGATTCAACTTGAACAACGTAATCCACAAGGACTTGGCTAATTTGAATGGGGCAGGCTGGGAAGGGCACTAAATTATCGGTTATGGCGATCGTTTTATCAGCATACTCTGCATCTGAGATAGCATACCCTAACGTGCCGCAAGCAGCATGTCCATAAACTCCATTGATGTTACCATAGGTATCTGCGGTGGGTGCTGCAATAAAGGCCACATCAATATGCAAATCCCCACTTTCTATGGCTCTTGCCCGCCCCCCATGAGTTTGCATTATGGCAGGTTTTTTCAATTTTCCCTTTGAGATTGCTCCCGCCACTGGACCCGATATGTAGTTTGCTACAAGACCCGTGACGACTCTATTTTCCATATACTCTACTAGGGGTTCATGAATCGGGAATATTGAGCTAGCAGCAACCGTTAGGTCCTTTATTCCTCTATTAGCCAATCCCGCCACGACCATATTTAAGACATGATCCCCATTTCTTAAGTGGTGATGAAATGAAATAGTCATGCCATCTTTGATGTTGAGCTTATCAAATACCTGTTCTAAGTTATCGAGTACTTTTCCATCACTGGGGTTCACACTTGTCAGCTTCACTGCTTTTCTTGTTTTTATCCCAGCATCCCTAAAAGCACCTTGAAAGGGAGTCACCTCTCCATACCCATCAATATAATCTGGAAGTTCTCGACCTAATATCGTTTTCATTTTGCTCCACCCTCGTCCCTAATAAGTCCTAACTTAACACCTTGTTCAACCGTGAGTGTTGCTCTTTTTATAACAGGAGCATCGATCATTTTACCATCTAATGAATAGACTCCTTTTCCTTCTTTTTCCGCTTCCTTCATGGCATCCAGTACTCTCAAGGCATGTTTTAGTTCCGCCGCTGTCGGTGCAAAGACAGAATGGATGATCTCAATTTGTCTTGGATTAATGGATGATTTTCCTGTCAGTCCCAGGTTTTTTGCCTTAGCGGTATCCTTTGCAAGTCCCTCGTAATCATTTGTATCCGTAAACGGAGTATCAATAGAATCAACCTTTAATGCCCGGCAAGCTGTTGCCACCTTATTCCTTGCATAAAAGATTTCTTCACCTTCTTTTGTCCTTTTGACTCCTAAATCCGACGTCAAATCTTCTCCTCCAAGTAAAACCCCTACAACTCGTTTGGAAGCTTTGATTACGTCATAAACGGTTTCTAGCCCAATGGCAGTTTCTATCAGCGCAATTATTTTAATGCTACCAGCAAAGAAACCTTCTTCTTCTTCTATTTTATTCAGCATATTATCGACAAGCTTTATTTCTTCTTCATCCGCCTTCGGAATCAACAATGTATCCGGTTTAACCCTGGCGATTACATCCACGTCTTGCGACCCAAATTCCGTATCCAAGGGATTTACCCTAACTACCACTTCAACCTGTGAGTAATCAATCGTTTTGATCGCATCTCTCACCAAAATTCTGGCACTATCTTTTTCTGTTAGACTGACTGCATCCTCTAAATCTAGAATAATGGAATCCGCCCCAAGAATTGCCGCATCTTGAAGCATACCTGGGTTATTTCCTGGCATAAAAAGCATAGATCTTCTTAATTTATCCACTTAAACCACCTCAATCTTATTCTGCTGTTCGGACGCCTGTAGGTTATGCTAAAATGCTCTTTTAATAGCCGTTTCAGCTCTTGCACCAATCGTATAATCTAAAGCACCCTTGTCTTGAGCCTTAATAGTAATACCCTCCACGCCCATTTCCTTCACCTTATGTAAAATCACTTGTTCTATTACATCTCCAAATTGCTGTAGCACAATACTTTCAAGTTCAAGCTCTACTTTTCCCGATTCATTGGGCATGACCATAATAAGAATATCATTGGACTCAAGCGTACCCGCTTTGGCAACCTTAGTTATTTTCATTTAAATCACCTCTTTAAAGTCTTTATAAACTTTTAGTAGTACAATATGAGTACAAATCCCAGGTAAAGAGCAAACGCAATTAAGCCCTCCCCAGAGACCATTCACAATATCTTGGAAATTCCATGTGGCCACGACCCGTTAATAAACGTATAAATAAAGGAAATCGCTGTTAGGCTATACCGAACAAGATACTTGAATAACTTATTTACAAGTATAAAAAGTATCATTCCCAAAATTCCAATGACATAAAAAAGGAGAAACCTTCCACAATCTTACCGATCAACTCGATTTCGCCAAACACTGCACACCTGGCGATAACAAAATCTTTGCGTATAGTTAATGATCCCGTCTAGTTGGCGGCGCTCTGCCTCCCGAACAATATCCTCAATAATCCCTAGTTTTAACGAGCGCAGAGCCGAGGGCATGTCTCGCGGACCCTTAATCAGGGTTTATAGCCCTAGTTTGTCTAACGCGTTGTCAAGGGCGTGTTTCGGGGACTGTTTTAACCCTCTCGCTAAAACAGCGAGCGTCCTATTCATCTCATTGTTTACGATCATAAACCCTTCATCGACACCCATACCGGGTTTCGCCAACATTTGATCTGGGCGAGAAGCTAACGCTACATGTACCGCTGTCCGTGCACCGCCATCCGTTTCATTGCAGGATCCACCGACATAAGCACCTACCCCAAATTTCTTCGCATAGAGTACCGCTTCAATGGTGTTTTGAATTCCACCCAGGTCTGGGGTCTTGATCTGAACCATATCGGCCGCCTGAGCATCCACAAACTTGACGATATCCTCATATGTGTTGCACCACTCATCTGCAACGATTTCCACCTTAACTCCACGAGCCTTCAAAGCAACACGCAAAGCCTTAAGTTGTTCAATTTGAGCGTTGACACTTCCGGCATCCATCGGCCCTTCAATCCGCAAATGCAGAGGAGAAGCGGCCTTTTCCAATTTAGCGAAATACTCAACCACCCGCTCCGTATCATCTTCAAAGGCAATACCAATCGTGCCATAAACATCGATGTGCAAGACTGGGCAATAATCAGCGCCACCAAGCGTCCTTACCCGATTTCTAAGCCATTCCACATAATCCAAAAGCAGTTCTCCGTTTTTCCCTAGCTTTGTCTCCACATTATTAATCAACGCGTGTGGTAACACACCAGTGCGTTTAATAATCATCTTATCGGCGTTATCATAGCGATCATCCCCGCTTTGAGTAAAAATAGGGACTGGCTCAAGAACCATTGGAAGTTCATATTCCTCCAGAATAACTTCTGTCATCGTCTTTTTCTTAGCCCTAGCCACGCCATCAAGAATAGCTTGGCTCACTCCATAACGGATCGCAGTATGATAACGCTCCCCATTCGGGCGTTTGGAATTTTCAACAAGACCCACCAAATCGCGGAAAGAATCCAGATCCTGACCCACTAGCTTTGGTGCGATCTCTTCCATAATAATGGGGATAAAATCTTCAGCTATAAAAAGTGGATCCCGACCACCTGCCCCAGAATATTGAACGGCTGCACAATCTCCCGACGCCACTTGACCATCTTCCAAAATAAGCATGACAGAAATAGACTCACCCCGTTGGCGAACCGATTTAAATCCTGGCGTTTGCGGATCTCCACAACAATTAAAGCCGTCCTGTGTAATTCCGCATTTAATCGCTTTTTGATCATCAAAGTAAAATCCAGTCAGACCCGGTGAAGCAATAACGTCGACGATTTTCATATTATTTATGCCCTCCTTGATGTTTTTGTAGTCCAAGTCTAAATACCCCCAAGGGGTTAGCATCCTAAAACAGTCCCATCTTTCGGGAATACCAAGACATCTTCCCAGGATAGACGTTGCTTGAGACCAAGAGAACGACTAAAGCGAGCAGCCCGCCAAACTTCACAAAAGCGCAGGCGGAGGACGTTTCCCGCCGGCCATGCGACAAGGATGTCGCTTTGGCCGGGCACCCCGTCCGGAGCCGAAGCTAGCGTGATTAGTTTGGCCTTAAGCGTCCGTCGTGAACGGGTCTCAAGCAACGTCATCCCCAAACGATTCCCAGACAACAAGCCAAGGATGTTATCCCCTTGGCCGCCCAACGAGCATCCCTTTACCAATAGCATAAATATCATCAATTACCATCTGAAAGGAGGGATCTCGTCCCTCATATCGTCCGCGCTTCGCAATGCGCTCGCGATGAAATTCTTTGATCGTCTCATTGAACGGAATATTTCCGAAATCTAGCAAACGTACCGCACCCGTGCTATCGCGGGCCGGGAGAATCTTACCGGAATTATAACGGCTCGGAGCGAAGGGGACATCAATTACGCCGACTTGAAAAGCCCTGACAGCGCCGACCGCAGCATCTCCTTCACCTAGTTCGAGCACTCGATCGAGGATCGCCCTGGTTTCCGCCAAGATCATTTCCTCTTCTACAGCAAGCTCCGGGGTCATGGGTAAGCTTTGATCTTTCAACATATTTAAGATCTGTTTTGTTGTGCGAAGCCCTGCCGCATTAGCCTCTTTGGTCGGTATACCGAGCGCTTCATGTGGGGTTTTCGTGATGACTTTTGAGGCCTTGCCTAAGGCCGCTGCTACAGCACCCCAGGAAATAACCCCAAAGGCTTTTGCTTCGTCTTGTGGGAAACCACCCATCCATTGGTGAAAAACCGTGGTAATCATCACGTTTGGCAAACCAAGTTTTGCTAAGTACTCTTTCGCAAGAATGGGAAGAGTATGCAGTGCGGCGACGTCTTGAATGAGATTACCGCATTGTCCGTATCCGAGCGTCAGGCTGCGAACACCTTGAGAGACTGCCAGAATCCCTTCAATCACAGCAACCGCATGTGAAATGGCGGGTGGAACGAGTGTCCCTGTCAAGGGACCAAACGGCTCCCGGTTTATTTTGACCCCTTGCTCCTCATATAGACCTACCAAGCGATCCACATACTGCCAATATTTAATTGTACTTTCTATAGAAACGTCTTTGGAATACGGAATGTTATAAGAAATTCCGCCCCCTTCATAATCCGTAAATCCACCGGCGATCGTAATTTCCGCAAGTAAACGGGCATCCGGAGTCCCGTGCCGAACTTGAACAGGCACTTGAACACTTTCAACGACTCGTCGGCAAGC
>DHWG01000131.1:12470-16491 GCA_002413075.1 Desulfosporosinus sp. UBA5188
ATACCCGCTTGTGCTTCAGTATACCGGTTCTGACGGGTATACGAATCAATCGTGGACGGTAGAAAATCTGCCCCGCCTTCATCTTGAAGGAAACGCAACAACTCAATATGCTCATTGAGAAGGGCCACACCGGCACGCGGTTGAACAAAGGTGATACCTTTTGCTTTTCCTTCAGCGAGTTTTTCGGCAAACACTTTACTCTTGGGTAAGGCCTTATGATACGCGACTGCTTCTTCAAAGTTTACATCCTTACCGGTCTCCCATTGTCCCAAGACTTCCTGCCGCTGACTCTGAAACTCTTCGGCGTCTATTTTTCGGACTGTTAATTCCATTTCTAAGCCCTCCTATAGTTTGATCACATATTTTTTCATCATACGAAGCGCCACTTGTGGTGCCACTTCTCTAAGTAGTCCCATCGCTGCTAAAATGTACTCTTTATCTAAGTAAAAATGCGCTTTTTGTGGTTTGAGAATCGTGGGTTCCTCTGGATTAAAGACTGCCCCCCGTAGGATTTCCGACGCGTCTGGGTGATAGAGAAGAACTCCTCCCGTCCCGATTACGACCGGCAGTTGTGTCAAATCCTTGCCGTGTTGTACATAAGTCGCTCCGAAGGGGGTATATACCACTTCAAGCGTCCCCACATGGCGATCCACGGCTAAACTCACAGCCATCCGACCCATAGCAACATCGAACTTGGTTTCATCCTGCGTTTGGGGAATTCGCCAAGGATCTTCTTTACATAAGCCCAGTTGGTAGGCAACTTTATCGTCTGTCCAGCCAAGATAGTTAAACAAGCGCCTTCCTGCAGTTTCCACTAACGCTTCTGAACTATAACGCATCCCTAGGTCGCCCTCTACTGACCGTTTGGCAAAAGGTTCCGGTAAACCTTTAAGCATAACGCTCGGTTTGCTTGGGTCACCCTTGGCAATCGAATGCACATCTGTCGTGGCCCCCCCGACATCCACAATCATCATCTCACCCATTCCCCGTTCGGAACCGTGTCCCTGCGCCAGCAATTCTGCTGCCGAAAGCACCGCTGCCGGTGTTGGCATCATTATTCTCTCCAGAAACTCCTCCGCTTTATCTAATCCTTTGGCCTTGATGATGTGAGTGAAGAACACATCTCTAATCGCCAAACGAGCGGATTCTACCGACAAAACACCGAGCTCTGGCATCACATTTTCTGAAACAACCACGGGATCGTGTTGTTTTCTTAAGATGTCCGCAGCTTGTTCCGAGACCACTTTATTGCCCGCAATCACCACAGGAAGACGGATGGTTAATCTACTAAGCATCTCTGCATTTTTTAGGAGTACTTCTTTATTTCCACCGTCCGTTCCTCCGGCTAACAAGAGGATATCTGGTTGAGAGGAGATTATCTTATCGAGATCCTGTGTGGTCAGTTCATAACTAAAGACTTGAAGCACTCGAGCCCCCGCTCCCAGGGCAGCCCGTCTTGCAGCTTCCGCAGTGAGCTCTTTCACTAGACCGCTGGCAATCATCTTAAGTCCACCTGCTGCGCTACTGCAGGCGAGTTTTCGAACAAAATTCCAGCCTTCTAGGGGTTCAGGAATTTGAGTTAACGCCGCTTTCAACCCATCCATAATATTCGTTTCAATGGTCGTACCTGCTTGAGCTGTCCCGATGATTTCCTCCCGAGCGAGGTCAACAATCGTCACTTTGGTGTACGTACTTCCAAAATCAATGAGAAGGACTGCTTGCAAGGTCCATTCCCCCTTTAATCTTTCATATGCCTAAATCCCTACGCAAATCTGCAATCGGCGACTCGGGCATAGTTCCAGGTGGATAAACTCGATTAAAACCCATGTCCAAGAACCGTTCTCTGACTGACTCAAAGTCCTGTTTCCCTATCACCAAGTTGCCACCCACATACATCAAGATGTTGCCAATTCCGGTTTCTTGACATTTCTCACGCAACCCCCTACAATCCATTTCCCCGTGTCCATACAGGGACGAAACTAATAAAACATCAGCATTTGTTTCAATCGCCGCATGAATGAATTCCTCCTGAGTTGCCAGTACACCTATATTTATGACTTTAAAGCCTGCTTGGGTAAATGCAAAGTCCAAAATCCTGTTCCCCACGGCATGAACATCCGAGCCAATAACCCCTAAGACTAAGGTCTTTTGTTCCACAATAAATTCCTCCTTTTTGGTCTTTACCTTCCTATCCACTCGTTTGTGAAGCCATCACCGTTCAATTGAGGCCTTGGAGCAATGCCCCATCCCCCGTCTCCATGTGTGATCGCTGGCTTACCTGAGGATATCAACGAGCAGGCTCCGCACGCTGTCGATTTTGATGCTCTCATGCTCAAAATTATTTTTAAACTGATTCTGTCATGCTGGATACTTTACCAAGATAATCGAGGTCCCCGATATTACTTTCTAAATCTTCCAACAAAGGTTGCAGTGGATAAGTTGCTCTAGAGTAGTCAAATACCCCTTCGATTTCCGCCATGACAACAGAGGCTAGCGAAACTCCAATAACATTAACAACTGTTCTTCCCATATCCATGATTCGGTCCACCCCTGCAATCAGTGCAAGACCTTCAACGGGTAGTCCAGTCGATGATAATGTGGAAGCGAGGACTACAAAGGATACTCCCGGAACTCCTGCCATCCCTTTGGAAGTGACCATAAGTACGGCGATGATCGTTAGTGTATGAGCAAAGGTCAGATGGATTCCATACATTTGGGCTATGAACGGAACCGCCAGTCCTTGATAAAGTGCACTTCCATCAAGGTTAAATGTATACCCTGTAGGAACCACGAAGGAAACAATGGATTTAGGAACACCGAATTGTTCCATTTTCTTAAGAATCCGTGGGAACACGGACTCAGAACTGTCTGTAGAAAAAGCGATCAACAATTCTTCGCCGAGATTCTTGAGCATAGTCAACAGATTAATTCCTGCAAACTTAGCTATAGTTCCGAACACGACAACTATAAAGAAGGCCATGGTAAGGTAGAGGATCCCTACTAGTTTGCCTAATGGGAGCAATACGGCCAAGCCGAACTGAGAGATCGTAAATCCCATTAAAGCAAAAACACCATAGGGAGCAGCTAACATAATCATGTTTGTTAACTTAAACATGGTTTCGGCAACACCTTGGAAGAAGTGAAGTACAGGCTTTCCAACTTCCCCGACCGAAGCTAGGGCAACACCAAAAAGTACGGCAAAGAAGATAACCTGTAACAGGTCTGCCCGGGCTAAAGCATCAACAATATTGGTAGGGATGAGATTCACGAATAGGTCGGTTGTACTATGTTTGGCCACAGCACCTGTGTATGAACTTATATCCACTTTATTGATCTGGCTTAAGTTAATCCCTACGCCAGGCTTCGTTATAGTGGCAACGGTAACGCCAAGTAAAATGGCAATAGTTGTGACAATCTCGAAGTAGATCAAAGTTTTACCCCCGAGTTTTCCAACCTTTTTCAAATCACCAACTCCCGCGATACCGATAACAATCGTGGAAAACACAATTGGAACCACGATCATTTTGATTGCTCGGATAAACATGTCCCCTAGCGGTTTTAGCCAACCAGAGTATTCCCGGAAAAAATACCCATACAGAACTCCTAGGGTCAGACCAATAATAATTTTCGTAGCTAGCCCAATTTTTTTACGTGCCGCCATCAGAACCCCTCCTTATAATTTACGAAAGTTTCTGATAACAATATATCCTAGGCACTACAGAATCCGACGAAAACTGACAGTTCACTACAAACTATATTTTTAGAATCTTTCGAGAGTTCTGTTGTATAATATTCAATTAATAAATTATTCCCTGCAGAAACCCCAGTAGACTAGTACAAGAAGAGAGCTCGTGGAGTTCTCTTCTTGTACTAGTCAGTAAGTCCTGATTATCCGGACTGGTAACGCCTCCAAAGAACTGATAGGCATTAATATGTGTAGCAATCCAATTTTCTTGGTTTTGTTTAACCTTTTAGATTGCTACTGAATAATCTGGATCAAAATGAGCCAGTGTTTGAACTG
>DHWG01000030.1:0-14320 GCA_002413075.1 Desulfosporosinus sp. UBA5188
CTTCCTAGTAATTATGGCGGTCTCTTTTATTGTCCTCCATTTTTTTCTTAAATTATTATTTAAAATAAACTTATTTCAGTTAGTGACCAGTAGACTTTTCTCAAGATGACACTTGACTTATATTTAACGCCTTAACAGGGCGTTTTTTTGTTAATATATCTCATGATCTGGCATTCACACGAATACCTTCTACTTGAAGGAGGAATGTCAAATGAGAATAATTATTTTCAAACGCCCATCTTGGCGTAATATTGCCCTATGGGGAGTCCTATTTTTCGTTTTGATCGCTTACCGTGAAACAGCCACCTCTGTATTTTCAGGAAAATTGAAACCAATATACAAGGCCAATGTCACCACCCCCGCTATAGCACTGACCTTTGATATCAGCTGGGGGGAAAATACAGCAGAACCGATCCTGGATATTCTCAAACAGGAAGGCATTCATGCCACGTTTTTTCTTTCTAGTCCTTGGGCCGATAAACATCAAGCGTTGGTGCAGAGAATGGTGAAAGAGGGACACGAAATCGGTTCCCATGGCAACCGCCATATTGATCTCAACACTTTAGGCACCCAAGAACTTGAGAAGGAAATTACCACAGCCCAACAAGTTCTTGAAAAGATAACCGGTCATCCTGTCCGATTAATCCGAGCGCCCAACGGTGCTTATAATAATAAGGTGATATCAACCGCTGATAAATTAGGATACCGGGTGATCCAATGGAGTGTTGATTCTCTCGACTGGAAACGCCCCGGATCTAGTGCCATTATCAGCAACGTACTGAACGGAATAAAATCAGGAGCTGGCGCTAAACCAGGGGACATTATATTATTTCATGCCTCAGACTCAGCACCAGATACCCCTCAAGCCTTACCAGTTGTCCTTCAAAGCCTAAAAAGCAAAGGCTACAGCTTAATGCCTGTCGGCCAGTTGCTTGATAAAGCGAGTAGTACTTGGCCACCTGAAAGTATTCTCAAGGAAGAACCTACCGTGCCTACCCCTATAGTCCCTGGCAAATAATATCTGCATTTCCAACAGAAGCTCAGAATATCTTACCAAAATTAAGACATTCTGAGCTTCTGTTATCCCTCCATATAAAGTAGAACAAACTAATTAGAATCAGGTATCTTAATGTCCTTTCCAGGATGAGAAACCTTCCCCGACAACCTCAGGCACCTCCGAAATTGCTACAAAAGCTAAAGGATCTTGATCACGGACAATTTCTTTGACCTGGGACAATTCTGTACGGTTGACAATGCAATAGACAACTTGTTTTGCTTCTCCAGAAAAAGCCCCGGTTGCTTGAAAAAGTGTCACCCCTCGGTCAAGCTTTTCCATAATTTCATCCGCAATACTCTGGGGGTGTGTTGTGACCACCATGACAGATTTAGAGTGACTCAAGCCTACCTGTACAAGATCAACGACTCGGGTAGCAATAAACATATAGATCATTGCATACATAGCCATCTCAGGTCGAAACAAGATTGCGACCCCCAAAAATATGACGGCATCAATTCCCAGTAATATTTGCCCCACACTTAAGGGTGTGGTTCTAGCAAACAAGACCGCTAAAATGTCTGTTCCACCCAGTGACCCTCTGGAGCGAAATATTATACCCATGCCGATTCCCGAAAGCACCCCACCAAATATTGCGGCGAGCAACGTGTCATGAGTCAATACCGGTAATTGTGTTGTCAAGGAAAGCGTTGCGGACAGTACACCAACGCCCACCATACTGAAGACCAAAAAACTACGTCCAACTAATCGATGACCTATAATGAAAAGTGGAATATTCAACAAAAGGACGGTCCAACTCACGGGCCAATGAAATAAATAATGTAAAATAATTGCAATTCCTGTAACGCCACCATCTGAAATTTGGTTGGGTATAATTAGTGTATTGATACTCGCACTGACGATGGTAGTACCTATTACGATTCCCACAAAGTGTTTCAACAATTGCAGTGTAAAATATTCACGGATACGTCTCAAGTTCACGAGAATCCCCCATTCATCTTAGTGATGCGCCATTTGTTTCCTTCATGGCTAGATTATACTTCAGAGTCTGCCCTCAGACAACTACTCATTAATGCTTGACAAACGAGTCATTAATGAGTAGAGTAATGAAGTGTCCATAAGCAAGCGCTCGTAGCTCAGTGGATAGAGTGACGGTTTCCGAAGCCGGTGGTCGCAGGTTCAAATCCCGCCGGGCGCACCAATATTGCCTTTAAACCACAACTATGTTGTGGTTTTGTTATCGGAAAAAGAGGGTTGGTAAATTTGATTTACCAACCCTCTTCCTATTTGAATTAATTCACAAAGTGGCACGCTACGTGATGACCATTCCCAATATCTTTAAAATCCGGATCCTGTTTCTTGCAAATTTCTTGAACATTGGGACAACGAGTATGGAAATGGCAGCCTGAAGGTGGATTAACTGGGCTTGGAACATCCCCCTTGAGAATAATGCGATCTTTCTTTATCGTTGGATCGGGTACAGGAATGGCAGACAACAGCGCAATCGTATAGGGATGCAGAGGTTTTTTATACAGTTCCTTTGCCTCCGATAGTTCCACCATTTTACCTAAGTACATTACAACGACCCGGTCACTTATATGCTTGACGACGGATAAATCATGGGCAATAAATAGATAGGTTAAATTGAATTCTTTCTGTAAATCCTCAAGCAAGTTAATGACCTGTGCTTGAATAGATACATCCAAGGCTGAAACTGGTTCATCACAGACAATCAGCTTAGGATTTACGGACAGAGCTCTTGCAATACCAATCCGCTGGCGTTGTCCCCCTGAGAATTCATGAGGATAGCGGGCACTATGATAAGGACTTAAACCAACAACCTCTAAAAGTTTACGAACCCGTTTGTCCCTTTCTTCACGACTGGATTTAGAATGGATCAACATGGGTTCACCGATGATATCTCCAACCCTCATCCGAGGGTTCAAAGAAGCATAGGGATCTTGGAAGATCATCTGCATCTGACTTCGCATTTTGCGCATTTCTTCACCAGAAAGGTCATTCAGCACTTTTCCTTCAAAGGTTACCTTTCCAGCTGTTGGTTCCAATAATCTTAAGATCGTCCGCCCAATGGTCGATTTTCCACAACCGCTTTCTCCAACCATTCCAAGCGTTTCCCCACGTCGAATATCGAAAGAGACCCCATCAACCGCTTTAACGTCTCCTACATGTCTTTGGACAACAATCCCCTTCCGTATTGGGAAATACTTCTGGAGATTCTCTACTTTTAACAATGTTTCCGTCTTCTCTATAGGCTTCTCTATAGGCTTCTCTATAGGCTTCTCTATCGTCTCCGTCATGCATCTTACCCCCCTTCTCCATATAAGAAGCAACTGACAAAGTGGCCCGCTTCTATCTCAATCAGCGATGGTTTTTGCTGTTCACAAATAGCTTTCTTATGTTTACACCGCGGTGCAAAATTACACCCCATAGGTAAGTGACGCAGATCGGGCGGCTGACCTTCAATGGGCTCAAGTCGTTGTGTTTCGGACGCATCCAATTTAGGCAATGACCCTAACAGCCCCCAAGTATAAGGATGTTTGGGGACTGCAAACAAGGCCTTAGCGTCCGTATATTCAACCGTGTTTCCAGCATACATTACTAAAATTTTTTGACATAGCTCAGCGACAACCCCTAGGTCATGGGTAATCAACATAATCGCTGTACCAAAGTCCTTTTTCAAATTGTTCATCAAATCCAAGATTTGTGCTTGAATCGTCACATCCAGGGCTGTAGTGGGTTCGTCAGCGATAAGAAGTTTAGGGTTACAGGACAAAGCCATCGCAATCATGACACGTTGCCGCATACCACCACTAAATTGATGGGGGTAATTGTTCACACGGCTTTGCGCCTCTGGAATACCCACCTTCTTCAACATCTCTATGGCTCTTTTCTTAGCTTCAGAACGAGAAACTTTCTGATGAAGTACAATGGCTTCCATAATTTGTTCCCCCACCGTAAGCACGGGGTTTAAAGAGGTCATGGGATCTTGGAAAATCATGGCAATCTCATTGCCGCGGATTTTCATCATTTCATGCTCTGACGCTTTGATCAAATCTTTGCCGTTAAAGATGACCTCTCCACTCACAATTTTTCCAGGAGGTTCAGGGATGAGACGCATGATCGACATAGCTGTGATACTTTTTCCTGACCCCGATTCCCCAACTACGCCCAGTGTTTCTCCTTTATGAATCTCAAGGTCAACTCCGTCGACCGCTTTAACGACGCCAGCGTCTGTAAAGAAGTGCGTTCTGAGATCTTTGACTTGAAGCAGAAGTTCTTGTGCCATCTCTTATCCCCCCCTCATCCATAAGCTCTTTTCTTGAGTTAAGAACCTATTCTTAATAACGCTGCATTGACAAGCTTATAAACTTCTTCATGGATTTCTTCGATCGTTTTAAGAGAACCGTCCTTTATACAGCTCACTTTATGCCAGTTATATTTACTCGCAATTCTATAGGCGTTGTTATAAGATTTTCTAAGATATTGTTCGTCAGCCTCATGAATATCTTGTTTTACATCGATGGCTTTACTTGCCCTCTGAGCAATCAACCCCAAGCTAAATTCTGGAGGCATGTCAAGAAAAACGACATAATCAGGAACGGGAAGTCCAAATATGTTATATTCAAAATCATAAAGCCACTCAATAAATTTATTTTTCTCTAAGTCTCCATCAATTTTCGCCGCCTGATGGACCATATTAGACGTCGTATAACGATCGGCGAGTATAATGCCTCCACCTAGGTAAAATGCTTCCCAATCCTTCTTAAATGAAGCATAGCGATCGACCGCATAAAACGATGAAGCAATATATGGACTGATCGTATCAGGGTCTGTTCCAAACTCTCCATTGAGATACATTTTTACTAAGGCAGACGATTGACTCGCATAATTTGGAAACTCAATTTTCTTGACCTTAAACTGCTCTAATAATAATCGTTGAAATAGTTTTTCTGTCTGTGTCGCTTTTCCACTGCCATCTCCGGCCTCAATAATAATTAGTTTTCCTTTCAACTATCTTCCCCATCTCAAAGTTAGACTTTTATTGAACTCTTTAATTCAGTTGTTCGATCCTTCATACTTACTTGACTATTCTATAACAATCTAACACATCTTGTCTATCAATAGCCGATCTAAGATAAAAGTAAGAAGTCGGGAAAAAATCCCGACTTCCTGAATATTTTATCCTTAATAATTCGGCTAGAGCAAATGACATGCTGCAACGTGATTGTTGCCAAGTTCCTTTAATTGAGGAACTTCCTCTGCACATATCCCTTTAACATAGGGGCACCTAGTCCGGAAATAACAACCTGAAGGTGGATCAATCGGACTGGGCACACTTCCTTGGACAACAATTCTCTTTCTGGTCGCCTCTACCCGGGGATCAGGAATAGGTATTGCTGATAGAAGTGCTTTAGTATAAGGGTGCTGTGGATTTTTATACAATTCATAACTATCGGTTAGCTCTACGATTCTACCAAGATACATCACGGCAATTCTATGAGAGATATGCTTTACCATGGATAGATCATGGGCAATAAACAAATATGTCAGACCCATTTTCTCTTGCAATTCTTCCAGCATATTAACAATTTGAGCCTGGATTGATACATCAAGCGCAGAAATTGGCTCATCGCAAATAATTAATCTAGGATTTACCGACAACGCCCTAGCAATCCCAATGCGTTGCCGTTGTCCTCCAGAAAATTCATGTGGAAAACGGTTGGCATGCTCCGGGTTCAAGCCAATAACCTCTAGGAGTTCGTAAATGCGATCTGTTCTTGCCTGTCCTGAGGCCAATTTATGAATATCCAACCCTTCGCCAACTATGTCTCCTACCGTCATCCTAGGATTGAGCGAAGCATAGGGATCCTGGAAGATCATTTGCATCTTGCGCCTTAAGTTCAGCAAATCAGACCCGTGGGCCTTAGTCACATCTTGACCTTCAAAAAATATTTGTCCGCTTGTCGGTTCATAGAGTCGAATGATCGTGCGCCCAGCGGTGGACTTACCACAACCACTTTCCCCCACGATCCCCAGAGTCTCTCCCCTCTTAACCTTGAAGTTGATGCCGTTCACAGCATGCACGACTTTTTGGCCTCGACCAAAAAGTCCTCCGCCCATGGGGAAATGTTTAACAAGGTCTTTAACTTCTAATATGGTATCGTCTTTTTCTATAATAATTTTATTCACTGCCACTGACTAGCCCCTCCCTTCGAAGGCGACTTTAGGGGCCTGCGGGTGCTGAAGCCAACAAGCCACTTGATGTCCGTCATTAATCTTACTGTACTCTGGCATTTGCTCTGTGCACACCTGCATGCAGTGCTCACAGCGCGGTGCAAACCTACATCCCTTTGGAAGATTAAGCAGATCGGGTGGCGTTCCATGGATAGGAACTAACTTGCCCTTCTTACTGGCATCCAACCGTGGAATAGACTTTAATAAGCCCCAAGTATACGGATGCTGTGGATGATAGAAGATATCATCGAGATTACCGCTTTCAACAATTTTACCTGCGTACATGACGATGACCCTGCTACATAAGTCAGCTACAATGCCAAGGTCATGGGTAATCAGAATAATCGAAGTGTTAATCTTATCCTTGAGATCTCTCATTAATTCTAAAATTTGAGCTTGTATCGTTACGTCAAGTGCTGTAGTAGGCTCGTCCGCAATTAAAAGTTTTGGATTGCAAGTCAGAGCCATAGCAATCATGACCCTTTGTCTCATTCCACCGGAGAACTGATGAGGATACTGTTTGAGTCTGCTTTCGGGGTTCGGTATGCCCACCAAATCCAGCAGCTCTAACGCGCGTTTGGTAGCCGCTTTACCCGATAACCCTTCGTGCTGTTTTAAAACCTCAGTGAGTTGTAAGCCCACTGTTAACACCGGGTTCAGAGAGGTCATGGGGTCTTGAAAAATCATACCCATTTCTTTTCCTCTGATGGCTTGCATGCTCTTCTCACTCATCTTGACGATATCCTTGCCGGAAAAGTTAATACTTCCCCCAACAATTTTGCCAGGTGGTGTAGGAATTAGGCGCATGACAGTTTGTACGGTAACACTTTTGCCACAGCCAGATTCCCCTACTATACCAATCGCTTCTCCCTGGTCAACGTAAAAACTCACTCCGTCGACCGCTTTCACCTCGCCTGCATAGGTAAAGAAGGATGTCTGTAAATCTTTGACTTCGAGTAAATGTTCCATATTTTCCCTCCTCTACTTCCGCATCTTGGGATCGAACGCATCCCGCAAGCCGTCACCAACAAAGTTAAATGCCAACATAGTTATCGCGATGGCCGCAGCGGGGAAAAATAAAGCATAGGGATACGATGGGATATTTAATCTCCCATCAGCCGCTAGTGACCCCCAACTGGCAAAAGGAGGTTGAATACCAATCCCGATAAAGCTTAAAAAGGCTTCCATAAAAATTGCCGATGGAATAGCCAACGCAGACGTGATAATGATGGGTCCCATAGCGTTTGGAATTAAGTGTTTTAGCATGAGTCGGGAAGTACTTGCACCCAACGTTTGAGCCGCCAAAACATATTCCTGCTCACGCAAGGCTAGAATCTGGCCACGTACGATTCTGGCCATTCCCATCCAGTTAACAATTCCCAGGACAATCATGATGTTGAGCAAGCCACCCTTACCCATGACGACCATAAGCAAAATTACATACAATAATTCTGGAATACTATAGATTACATCGATAATCCGCATCATTATATTGTCAATTCTACCACCGAAATAACCTGAAATTCCACCGTAAAAAACACCTATACTCAAGTTAATCAAGACAGATACAAAGCCAATGGCCAGTGAAACTCTTCCACCGTACATTAACCGGGCCATTGAATCACGGCCCAGTGAGTCTGTACCAAAGGGATGACTCCAGGAGGGTTTAAGGTACGTATTCATTAAATCATTCGTATAGTAGTTGTACTTAATGAGAAATGGACCAATAAATGCGAAGATAATGAGGCCCGCCAGCGTAATCAGACCAGCCATGGCCAACTTGTTTTGCTTGAAACGTCGCCAGGCATCTTGCAGCATAGTCGTACTCGGGCGGTTAATATGCTCTGCTGAAATTTGGGATATCACGGGCTCAAATAAGCTCTGTGCCAATTTCATATGTCTACGCCCCTTTCTGCGAGGTGAGTTTGATCCTGGGGTCTATAAACGTATAAGCTATATCCACCAACAGGTTAAATACCACTAAGAGTGTACAGAACAAGACCGTCATACCCATAATGGTAGAATAGTCACGGTTAGTAATGGAGGTAACAAAGAATTGTCCAATTCCGGGTATCCCAAAAACAAATTCAACAACAAAGTTGCCAGTAAGAATATACGCAAAGAAAGGTCCCAAATAGGTAATAATCGGTAATAGTGCGTTTCGAATAGCATGTCTACCAATAATCACGTACCCTGGTAAGCCTTTTGACTTGGCCGTTCTAATGTAATCCTGATTTAAGACGTCCAACATACTTGTCCGCATTAAGCGCGTAATCTGGGCAATGGGAAAAGCACCCAACGCGAGGGACGGCAATACTAGATTTTTAAAGGCTCCATCATTCCAGCCAACGGGTGGAAACAAACCAAGTTTATATCCTAGGTAATATTGCAAAAAAGTAGCCATCACGAAACTAGGTACAGAAACCCCGATCGTTGCAATAAAGGTTGCCACTGCATCTGGAGTTTTGTTGTGGTAGAGCGCTGCAATAGTGCCTAATAACAACCCCCCACCGAGAGCAAAAACCGTGGCTAAAAAACCAATGGTCGCAGTTTTTGGTAGTCCGTCCTTAATTAGGTCGTTTACGGTTCTGCCTTCATAGCGAAAAGTTGGACCCAGATTAAACTGAGCAACATTTTTCATATAATCTGTATACTGTTTCACAAGTGGGTCATTGGTGTGATAGCGTGCTTCAAGGTTCTTCAAGACTGCTTCTGGAACTTGTTTTTCACGAGAAAAGGGACCGCCAGGTATTGAGTGCATTAGCACAAAGGTCGCTGAAATAACTATCCAGAGTACAAGTATGGCGGATGCAATCCGCTGCAGTAGATATTTTGCCACGTTTATCCCCCCCTCGACAAGGATTAGTTCTAGCCCCTTGTTCCTTGTCATTTTAATTATTCTAATGGTGTGTATTATATACTGTATGCAACATTTAAGGAAGCTTATTCTTTTACTATATTTTCACTAATTTACCTTTATTACACACTGAAATGGAGGCGGGCTGCATTTCAGCCCACCTCCACTGTTACCTACTTTGACTTAAGGAGGGTACTATTCTACGGATGCATATTTGAAATCAATCGGTCCAAGCGATGAACGGAAAGCGCCTTTAATACCATCTTTGAGAACAAAATTGTTAACATAGTAGTAAATAGGCATTATAGGCATTTCATCCATCAGAACTTTTTCAGCAGCATGCATTGCTGGAATACGAACCTTTTGATCGCCTGATTTGTTGGCAATAGTTTTAATTTGTTTGTCATACTCAGCATTCGACCAACCTGTTTCGTTGTTACCGCCACCCGTAACAAACATATCCATGAAGGTCATTGCATCAGAATAATCACCAATCCAACCAGCCCGTGAAATATTGAAGTTGAGTTTCTTTTGGGATTCAAGATATACAGCCCATTCTTCGTTTCGTAGCTTTACATCGATACCCAGGTTAGTTTTCCACATATTTTGGATTGCTTCAGCAATCAGCTTATGGTTGGAAGAAGTGTTGTAAAGAATGGTAGCATCAGCCGGCCAGTTCTTGCCGTCAGGATATCCAGCTTCAGCCAATAACTTCTTAGCTTCGGTGACATCTTCTTTAATAAAGTCTCCGCCCACTGTGCGGAAGTCTTTGCCAGCCTCTACATCAACCATCCCAGGAGGAGTAAAAGCGAGAGCAGGTTTTTGTCCACCTTTGACAACTTTGTCAATCAATGTTTGACGGTTAATCGCCATCGTCAAAGCTTTACGAACCTTGACATCGTCAAAAGGTTTCTTGGTGACATTAAAGCGATAGAAATATGTGCCAATATAAGGCGCTGATTTCAAGACCTTCGAAGCCTTGAGGCGATCGATGTCTTCAGTCGGAATATTATCAGTTCCGTCTAACTGACCGGCTTCAAAAGCTGTAAGAGCTGCTTTGGCATCTTCTAGCAAGTTGAAATCAACTTCGGCCATCTTGACGTTCTTGGCGTCCCAATAGTTCTCGTTTTTAACAACAACAACTTGATCATTATGTTTCCATTCTTTCATTTTGAAAGGACCATCCGATACAAATGTTTCAGCCTTTAAAGACCAGTCTTTGTTTGCTTCAATAGCCTTTTTGTTAACAGGGTAAAGGGTATGGAAAGAGGTCAAAGCAATAAAGTAAGGAGTAGGAGCGGCTAGGGTTACTTCCAAAGTCTTAGGATCTACAACTTTGAGACCAACAGCCTCAGCTGTACCCTTTTTGGAGTTGTAATCTTCAGCACCCTTAATGTAGTAGAGCTGATAGGAATACTCAGAAGCCAACTCTGGTGAGAGGGCACGTAACCAAGCATATTTGAAGTCTTCAGCAGTGATTGCATCACCGTTACTCCATTTAGCATCGCGAAGTTTAAAAGTTATGACCGTACCATCAGTGTTTTGAGTCCAAGTTTCGGCAATACCCGGCATGACCTTTTCGCCTTCGCCAATGCGAGTCAGTCCTTCAAATAGGGCTGTTTGTATATGGGATTCCGGAACACCTGTAGAAAGGGCTGGATCTAGAGTTTTAGGTTCTGCACCTGCGTTAAAACTAGTTTTCTGGACCTTTGCTGTTGGGGCAACTGTTTGCGAGCAGCCTGTCAGTAAAATACTGACAGCCAGCAGCAACGAAACGGCTACCGCTAAACTTTTGTTCTTTCGAATTTTAAACACTCTCCTTCTCCTACTTTATAGCTAAATTCGGAAACAATAGGGCCCTTATAATCACCCATGTTTTCCAACTTAAATCTATTCTGTACTGAGTCGTCATTATCCTTCTATAAGAATGAAATTATTCAAATATATTTTCCAGCCTAAAGTTAATGCTCTGATAAAGTGAATAATGTACCAATACTTTTGATACATTATTCAAAGACATCTCCATACTCATAGCCCGTAGCCGGTATATTCAGGTGTCTTTGAGTATATTCATAATTGAAGTTGACCCTGAATATTTTCACTTTCAAACTCGAATTTTGTTCGATTCAGCTAACATTTCTCATGACTCTTAATTTGTCAGCAAGAAGTGCTATGAATTCAGAGTTCGTGGGTTTTTGACGTTCAATATTCATTGAGTACCCAAAAATTCTTTTCAGCGTATCCGTATGCCCACGTTCCCAAGCAAGTTCGATTGCGTGCCGAATTCCTCGTTCAACCCTACTAGGTGCTGTATCAAACTTTTTTGCAATTCCTGGATATAGTTCCTTGGTTACCGCTCCTAGCAAAGAAACATCTTCCACGACCATCAAAATTGCATCTCTTATATATTGATATCCTTTAACATGAGCAGGAATCCCAATTTGATGCATCATATTGGTTACTTCTACGGTAAGATTAAGCCCACTTCCCACCGTTGTAACGACGGGTGAAGATGTTGAATACTGGGTTTGAGCCGATGTCTGTGTATCCTGGGTTAATGAGCGAATCCGTTTACCCAGAATATCTAGATCAAAGGGTTTTAAAATAAAGTAATCCACACCCAGCATCATGGCTTGATGCGTGAGCGATTCCTGTCCGAAAGCCGTTAACATGATAATTTTGGGTCGGTTCGTGGTCGTCTGAGCATTGATTCTTTCCAATACGCCTAAACCGTCCAAATTTGGCATAACTAAGTCAAGCATGATTAAGTCTGGTTCCTGTGTTTGAATGAGCTCACAGGCTTCTAAACCATTATTAGCAACTCCTACAACAATTAAGTCATCTTGTGCTTGGAGATAGTTTGTAAGCATTTTACATAAATTACGGTTATCATCCGCGACAACTATTTTTATTTTCTTTTCCACTCTGCCATCATCCCCACTCCTATGTATTCCGGTTCATCTCTATTATGTAAAATTTTGGTAACACCCGGTGCCTTTATTATACGTTAGCCGCATTGTCGAAATCGCAAAAAAATAGGCAACGACAAAAAGTTGTCTATTTATGATAAAGGTTTAGATTAAAGGGTTTATGCATATTATTGTTAATACTTTTTCCGCAAAATATATTACTATATTTTTCTCTATACGAAACTTGCATTTTATATATGAAAGAGCGTGAATTATAACGAGCATTAGCGTAACATAGCCTTATGACGGAATTACTGAACTATTCTATGATTTAGCTAAAAAATAGTCGTTTATTCTGTAGGCCTCTCCGTTCCTGAAAGTCTTTTTATGATAAACTGTAGTATAGACAGCCTTGACTAGGGTAGAATAACAACGAGATTAGTTGAAGGAGGTACTTAATGTTTGCTGAAGTAGATAAAGATGCGTGCATCGGTTGTGGGGCTTGCCCAGAAGTTTGTCCTGAGGTTTTCAGGATGGAGGATGACGACAAGGCGATCGCTTATAAAAATCCAGTTCCCAGTGAGTTTCTAGAATCCGCGAAGGAAGCTGCTGAGGGTTGCCCAACAGAAGCCATCCATTTTCAAGAGTAAATACGCAATTAAAAGATAAGAAGGCAGTAAAAAGCGATGGATTCCCATCCGCTTTTTACTGCCTTCTTGCGTTATTTTGCCGCTAAATCGATCATGAATTGTTGATTTGCTTTATTCGTTCAATACGCCAACCCTTTTCCGATTGCTTTAGATTAATGGAAAAAGTTACATACTGTACAGCTTCAATGGGTGATGTCCAATAAACACGTACCACGACCCCTTGTGATAGGTCCAAATCCGAATTCATAAACTCTAACTTCTGCATGGACAATAAAGGGTCTTTATTCAACCTAGTTTCCCAGTCTTTAAACACTTTTTGGTCCAAAGACCCTTCTGTCGTTATTAATAATTCGCCGGCAAGATCTGTTTGACGGACATCCATAAGCTTCCAGAAGTGTTGAATTGTTTGTTGCGGAGAATCCCCATAGTGAGGGTCCGCCAGAGCCGATTTCACGGCTTGGGGTGTTTTTAAGGCTATGATCGTCACTAGACAGAAAAGTGATAGTCCAAGGAACCATACAAAACGACTATTACGCATAATTTCCCTCCTTGCTTGTCTCTACTATCATTCTAGGAGGGAACCTCTGCTTTCATACCAAATTAGCCAAAAACTTTTCTTAAAACATTAAGTACAAATTCAGGTAACCGAACGTAATAAATTCTCATAGTTCAGCCTTCCTCCTTTACATCAATATAAAACGCCTTATCTGTAATAATGTATGCACGCGAAATCTTGAATGTCCATTAAACCACTTGGTAATTCTTTACTGCTGCTTCGAGTTGAGCCACAAGCAAACGTTCCTCATCCGTATTAGCGGTGAAATAGAGACGACCAAGAATCCCGGTAATGATTTTGAGAACATCTTCCAACGCCAACGACTCTTTCATCGCTAATTGGCCACTCGTTTCAATTAACGCAATTCCGAATTGATGACCCACGCCATCCTTCACCATACGTGTACAGCTTTTCCCTAACAGACGCATTACCAAAGAGGCTTCCTGAACATCTAATTGGCGAACCACCTCAATCGTTGTCGTCAACCCTTGAACCATACGTAATCCTACACTATTCCAACTTACCTGTTGATCCATCATTTACTTCCCCCTTAGAGATCACTTCCATTGCGATACTATATGCCGCATCCGTTTCAAGGGTGAAAGATGGTCCGTGAGACACGTCCTAGAGAGGCAGCGAGACACGTCCTCAGCCATGCATTCGTCGTGACAAACTAGGGCTTTAATCCTTGATGCAAGCAGGCAGGGTACCCGGCCATTCGACATCCTTGTCTCAGGGCCCACGGAACACATCCCCACTTGTAAGAGCGCTGTCCAAGGATGGACGAGTGTCCCTGTAGCCAAGGATGGCGAAAAGGGACCTTTATGGAAGAGGATTAATGCCAAGTTTGGCTACGACTCACGCAAAGGCCTCGGAGCGTGTGATCGCGGGCCTCCGGGGTTTGAGGATCGGATGAAACGTTGAAGTCTATGCAGAACAGCAAAAATTCGTGCCAGCAACCCCAGAGACAAGACGGTGCACATAGAATGTGCCGTCTCCCAAGTCTCTCGTCACCAAACACGAATTCTCAACTATCTTCATAGCAGTACTCAACGGTCCAATTGGTCCAATTGGTCC
>DHWG01000030.1:14549-14810 GCA_002413075.1 Desulfosporosinus sp. UBA5188
TCCAATTGGTCCAATTGGTCCAACCGTCCCAAGCCCGGGACGTTGGGTCACACTAGCGCGATATCTTTACCAAATTATAAAAGCAAAAATTCGTGCCAGCGACCCCAGAGACAAGACGGTGCACATAAAATGTGCCGTCTCCCAAGTCTCTCGTCACCTAACACGAATTCTCAACTATCTTCATAGCAGTACTCAACGGTCCAAGCACTCCAAGCGGTCCAAGCCCGGGACGCAGGGTCACACTAGCGCGACGTCTTTACG
>DHWG01000092.1 GCA_002413075.1 Desulfosporosinus sp. UBA5188
CAGATATTATATATTCTAAATATAATGAATATTGTAATATATTCATTATGGGATTCACTACCCCTTCCCGTGCGAACATGAAAGACCTTTTCATCTATCATTATCCTCCAGAGGATAGTCTGGAAATTACGATTGTAAAGAAAGGGGATGAAAAAGTATGTCAGGTCTTATATTGGTTTATACCGGGAATGGGAAAGGCAAGACCACAGCAGCCTTAGGGTTGAGCATGAGAGCACTTGGACATAACCAAACCGTGGGATTTCTTCAATTTATGAAGGGTAGTAAAAATTACGGAGAAGTAAAAATAGCTAATTTATTAGAAAACTTCACCTTGGTGCAATCGGGTCAGGAATCCTTTGTCTCATACGAAAATCCGGATCCTATTGATATTCGAATGGCCCAAGAAGGGCTTGAGCTTGCCACACACTGGTTCGAAGAGGACAAATTTGACCTTATTGTTCTTGATGAAATCCTTGTCGCAGTTGCCTTTAAATTAATAACGGTTGCGCAGGTCTTAGATTTAATTCAAAAGAGGCCTCCCCATCTTAATTTGGTTATGACAGGTCGTTATGCAGCACCTGAGCTCTTGGCAATTGCCGATACTGCGACCGAAATGACAGAGCAACGGCATGCATATCAACGAGGGGTTGAGGCAAAGGCAGGGATGGAATTTTGAACAAAGAAACACTGGATCAATGGATCGAGCGCCTTTTTGACCAAGATCGCAGAGCAACGGCCAAACTTATTTCTTGGGTTGAAGATGACATAGAGCGAGCGTATATTATGCGTTCTGTTCTAAAGCAAACTGGGCACCGAATGGTTGTTGGAATTACGGGGCCACCGGGATCCGGAAAAAGCTCGCTAGTTGAGGCTTTAACAAAGCTCTACCGTGATAATGACGAAAGGGTAGGGATTGTTGCAGTGGATCCAAGTAGCCCATATTCTGGAGGGGCAATTTTAGGGGATCGAATTCGTATGCAGGCCCATGGTACCGACCGAAACGTATTTATCCGAAGCATGGGGACTCGGGGGCATTTGGGAGGTGTGACAAGATCAACCGCCGATATAGTACGCCTTTTAGAGGGCGCGGGGTATGGAAGACTTCTTCTGGAAACGGTCGGAGTCGGTCAGTCTGAACTGGAAATAATGCAGATAGCCGATACCGTTGTCGTGGTCCTTAACCCAGGCGCAGGGGATGGAATACAGGCCATCAAAGCCGGTATTATGGAAGTTGCAGATATTTTTGTCATCAATAAATCAGATTTGCCAGGCGCTGAACGCATGAAAGGTGACATCGAGATGATGTTAAACCTGAGTTGCGGTAAGACTTGGCGTCCACCCGTCGTTCTAACTAGTGTTACAGACAATAAAGGGTTGGAGCTATTATACGATAAAATTGAGGCCCATCAAGCCTATCTATTGGAATCTGGTCAAAGGGATCAGCAGCGTAAAGAACGTCTTCACCAGGAAGTCTGGCGTCTATGGGAAGATAAAGCCCTTGATGCTTTTGAAATCATGTGGGAAGCGACAAGCGGAAAACTGGTAAACATTGATCAAGAAGATCCATACGAGGTTGCACAGCGGTTATGGCAAGAACGTTTTAAAGGAGGATAAATGGGATGAGTAATAACTTCTTGAGCTGGAAAGCAAAATATGACGCTCAAAAGGAGCGAAAAGGACCTTTCTTTACAGTGTCTAGTGTACCGATAGACCCACTTTATGCACCGGGGCATACAGCGGATATTGACTATGAACGAGATTTGGGAAATCCAGGTGAGTATCCCTATACTCGTGGAGTCCAACCTAATATGTACCGTGGACGACTCTGGACTATGCGGATGTTTGCGGGGTTTGCCACGGCCACAGAAACTAATGCACGGTATAAGTATTTACTTAAGCAAGGGCAAACGGGTTTAAGTGTGGCTTTTGATATGCCCACTATCATGGGTTATGATTCGGATCACCCACGTGCCTACGGTGAGGTTGGTCGGGTCGGGGTGGCTATCGATTCGCTGCAAGATATGGAAACCTTGTTCCAGGATATACCGTTAGACCAAGTTAGTACTTCTATGACCATCAATGCGCCAGCCTCCATCCTTTGGGCCATGTATATAGTGGCTGCTGAAAAGCAGGGTGTCCCCGCACATAAATTAACCGGAACGATTCAAAATGACATTTTGAAGGAATACATTGCTCAAAAGTCTTGGATTTTTCCTCCGGATCCTTCCATGCGTCTCATTACGGATATTTTTAAGTACGCCAAAGATAATGTGCCGAAGTGGAATAGCATTAGCATCAGCGGTTATCACATTCGGGAGGCCGGATCAACCGCCTTACAAGAATTGGCGTTTACGCTCGCGGATGGCTTTGCGTATGTTGAGGCAGGTATCAAAGCCGGTCTTGATGTGGATGACTTTGCACCTCGTTTGTCGTTCTTCTTTAATTCCCATACCGATTTCTTTGAAGAGATTGCTAAATTACGTGCGGCTCGTCGGATCTGGGCACGCCACATGAAGGAAATATACCATGCCAAAAATGAAAAAAGTTTACTGTTGCGTTTCCATACCCAAACTGCGGGCTGTTCCTTAACGGGTCCACAGATGGAAAACAATATTGTGAGAACAGCCTATCAGGCGATGGCGGCTGTCCTAGGAGGAACTCAGTCGTTGCACACCAATTCCATGGATGAAGTCTTGGCATTGCCTTCGGAAAAGTCCGTTCAGATTGCTCTGAGAACCCAGCAAGTCCTCGCTTATGAAACGGGTGTTACGAATACCATTGATCCGTTAGCGGGTTCGTATTTTGTGGAGACGTTGACCAATCAGATGGAAGAAGGTGCTGAAGAATACTTCCGTAAGATTGATGAATTTGGGGGGGTCCTCGGCGCAATTCGAGAGAATTTCTTCCAGCAGGAAATTGCCGATGCGGCTTATCGCTATCAAAAAGAGATCGAAAGCAAAGATCGGATTATTGTAGGCATTAATGGATTTGTCAATGAGAAAAAAGACGATAAGATGGATTTACTGAAAATTGACCCTGAAGTTGAGCGCGCCCAAGTAAGGAAGCTTACTGCTTTAAAACAAAGCCGGGATAACATCCGCGTTCAGACTACCCTGACGGATTTGAAGGAAACGGCTCAGGGAACCGATAATTTGATTCCGAAGATTATGGACGCTGTACGGGCTTATGCCACTGAGGGAGAAATAATTGCAGTCCTCAAAGATGTCTTCGGAGAATATCGAGAACAAGCTGTATTTTAAGTAACAGTATGGGAGGGAACGTTATGAAGAAGACTCGAATTCGTGTCTTGGTGGGTAAGCCAGGACTAGATGGACATGACCGGGGTGCTAAAGTCATCGCGCGGGCACTGCGTGATGCAGGTATGGAAGTCATCTACTCCGGGTTGCATCAAACTCCGGAACAACTTGTGGAAGCTGCGATCCAAGAAGATGTCGATCTAATTGGGGTAAGTGTTCTATCTGGCGCACATATGACTATTTTCCCGAGAATCAAAGAGCTTCTGAAAGAACAGAATGCTAAGGATATTTTACTCATGGGCGGCGGTACAATCCCAGAGGAAGATATTGCTACGTTGATAGAGAATGGATCCGTGGAAGCGCTATTTACACCGGGAGCAACTACAACAGAAATCGTCAGCTGGATTGAAGAGAAATTATCACTTAGTAAAGGCGATGTTGTTTAAACGAATGAAGCCTCTAAGAGAGCCACCAATACGTTGAAATTGAGCACTGTCTCTATCGCGTATTGGTGGCTCTGCCACACCGATATAGAAACGATTATAACTATTAGAGGAGGTATTGATGATGTTGAACTCTAAAGAAGACTTAACTCGAGAACAAGCTCTTGAACTCCTAGAAGACTTTGCCAAACGTTGGATAGCGCACGATGGGCTATGGTTCCAAGCTATTGAGCAAGCGCGTGGACTTGACGAAGCGGTGGAGCGGGATATCGAGGCTTGGCGAAAATTCACCGTCATTGAGGCTAAACGCATTATGGCTTTTCTTGACTTACCTAAAAATGGTGGTTTAGATGCCTTGGAAAGAGCACTAAAGTTTCGACTATATGCCTTTCTAAATGTTCAAGAATGCTCTAGACTGGACGAGCGCACCTTGATTTTTAAAATGCTGGATTGTCGCGTCCAATCTGCCCGAAAAAGAAAAGGTCTTCCTGACCATCCTTGTAAGCCAGTTGGTGAAGTTGAGTACTCTTTATTCGCTTCTACGATTGACCCTCGAATTCATACGCGTTGCCTTGCCTGCCCACCAGACCCCCATCCAGAAGAATTCTATTGTGGTTGGACGTTTACCATGGACGAAGCGTAATCTAATCAACATTATGCAATACGAAATAAGCCCTGAAGCCCACAATAAGTGGCTCCAAGGCTTATTTTGCATTGTCAGAATAGTATACGCTTCGTGTTAGCCTACCGGCGAATTGTCCTATGTTTCGCATCAGAATAACAGCTACATATATAAATATAACTGTGATCTGAAAAGCAGATCACAGTTATATTTGAGATTTATCGTTTTATTTTCGAACTCATTCCAAGTATTTTAGTTCTTATTTTCAAATGCGGCCTCTGCCAGAAATTAAATCAAATATAAATAGTACAACGGCTATAACAATCAACGTGTGGATCATTCCACCACCAATATGAAGCACAAACCCCAATAACCATAATACTATTAATACCCCTGCTATCATTCGTAAAATTCCCATAAATACCCCTCCTATCATCACTTGATTAAGATAGGTTTACCATATTGAATAGGTATTATACGGGTTCTCCAATTGGATTCTATTTTCTTAACATTAATTGATATTTGTCTAAAACAATATCCAAATCTTGGCTCGCTGCCACTACTTCCGGATGTGAATAGTATCTGCCCTCTTTTAGCTCTATCATTTTAGAACGCAAAATCTCAATTTCCTTGATTAATGCTTTAAGTTTAGACACATTATCCCTCCCATTATTATCGAGATCATTATGCCACATTAAGCTTGATTCATTTCTTTAGGTCGCGGGAATCGCACTAAAAAGTTTGTTCCATCTGGACCCGTCTTAACTTCTATTAGGGCATTGTGTCGATCTGCAATACTATAGCACATCGGCAAACCCATACCCGTGCCACCTTCTTTAGTCGTAAAGAACGGAGTCCCAAGCTTTGATATATTTTCTATATTAATACCTGTTCCTTCATCGCTAACACTTAGGACTATGTTTAGTCCATCCATAAATGTTCTAATTGTCAGACACCCCTGTGAAGGCATTGCTTCTAGTCCATTACGGGCTAAATTCAACACCAGTTGAGTAATCTCATTGGTATCAATATCCAACTCAGCTAATTCCCCTGGTTCGAAGATACATTTCTTGCCTTGGTAATAGGCATCCGCTAGTAGTAAGGGAAATAAGTTAGTTAACAACTTGTTTAAACTTTGTAATTTCAACTCTGTCGGCTTATGCTTGGCAAGTGCTAAAAAATCAGTAATAATTAAGTTAGTTCTATCGAGTTCTTCTATCATCAAGTCGAAATAGTTCTTGTATGTGAGCAATTCAGTCTTATGCTGTAGTAGTTGGAGAAATCCTCTTATGGTGGTCATCGGATTTCGGACTTCGTGCGCGAAACCAGCTGCCAATTGGCCGATGACGTTAAGTCGTTCTAGTTTAGCCACTTCAAGTTCAATACGTTTCCTTTTCTCAACCTCATGCTTCAGTTCCTTTGTCCTATTATTAACCAGTCCTTGAAGGTTACGTCGTTGTGCCTTCAACTTGCTCAAATTTATTTTCATACCTACGACCTCTCCAAGTATTTGGTTCACCAGATGGTAGTCCTCATTATTGCACATAACATGTGAAAATATTGTCGTAA
>DHWG01000056.1:0-334 GCA_002413075.1 Desulfosporosinus sp. UBA5188
CTTAAGACAGCCCCTGAACTCTTATATTCATTAATTTTCATTAACATAAGTGCAAGTCCTAATAAATCATATGTGGAATAGGGTCAGGTTGTTACTAAGTTATGGAAGAAGTAGCCCCGCAGGAATCTATTTCTAGAACGATAGCCTGAGCGGTTACCCCATACTGTTCTAGCTTGGTAATCATGCTCTGACTTACTTGTTCTAGAGACGTCTCGTTCATGAGGGCGATTAACGTGGGTCCAGAACCGCTGAGCGCAGCTCCATAGGCTCCAGCATTGAGGGCGGATTCAATTGTTTCTAGGAGGCCAGGCAGGAGAATCGCACGTTGGTTTTG
>DHWG01000056.1:544-23318 GCA_002413075.1 Desulfosporosinus sp. UBA5188
TCTTCTCGAATAAAGGCTTCAATCAGTAATCCAACATGAGAAATATTAAAGACCGCATCTTTTCGGGAGACGTGGGAGGGCAAAATTCCTCGAGCTTTTTCTGTGTTAAGCAGGGTGTCAGGAATCACCACGACCGCTTTTAAGTTGGGTGATTGGGCCAGGACACGTGGTATAATACCTTTTTTTGTGGGTACGGAAAGGGTGACGCCGCCGTATAAAGCCGGTGTGACATTGTCAGGGTGACCTTCTAAGGCGTTGGCTACTTGGAGCAAATCAACTTTGGAATAGGGCGATCCTGCAAGTATATTGGCTGCCACTAGACCTCCCACGATGGCAGCAGAACTGCTTCCCAAACCCCGAGCCGGGGGAATATGATTTTCAAACGTCAAGGCGACGGAGGGAATAGGGTAATCCAGCAGTCCCCAGAGGTGGCACATTGTTTGCCATACGAGGTTGCTTTCATCGGCAGGAATACCGTCACGGTATGAACCGTCCAAAGTAATTCGAAACGGCCGATTGGGCTCAATGGTTATCGTGTTGTGTAGTTGAAGTGCTAGTCCTAGGCAGTCAAATCCTGGGCCAAGATTTGCAGAGGTGGCCGGAATCTTAATGCGTATCATTATTTTCATCCTGTCCACGTTCAAAACGAATGACATTATCAATATTCAGGACCTTGCTATATGCTTTGACCGAAGTCAGAGCATCTTGAAGGGCGCCCTCACGACAGGGATGAGTCACGAGGACAATCTCTGCTTGGTGTTGACCGCGTGGCTTTTGAATGATTGAAGCGAAGCTGATATTTGCTTCCGCAAAGAGTAAAGCTAGAGTCGCAAGGACACGAGGCTCGTCTTTGACAAGGAGGCGGACATAGAACGCCGTATAGAAATCTGCGACCGCTTTGAGAGGTAGGGTAAGGTAACAGGTGCAATTAATGGAAGAGACTGAGTTCGAATGAATATTACGAACGATCCTCATAACATCACTAACAATCGCACTGCCCGTGGGAAGAGAACCAGCCCCTCTGCCATAAAACATGGTTTCACCGACGACATCGCCCATCACATAGATTGCATTGTAAACACCGCTCACAGAGGCTAAGGGATGGGTAAGCGGTAAGAACGCAGGATGGACGCGAACTTCGATTGATTCCTCTCGATGTTTAGCAATGGCTAATAGTTTAATCGTACAGCCAAGCTCAGCGGCGTAGGCTAGATCCTCACGAGTTATTCTGGAAATGCCTTCTACAAAGACGTCTTTGAGGGCTACGCGAGTATTAAAGGCGATGGAAGACAAAATGGCCAGTTTGCGCGCAGCATCTAGGCCGTCGACATCAGCAGAGGGATCGGATTCGGCATACCCTAAGCGTTGTGCTTCAGCAAGGACTTCAGAATACTCTCGGCCCTGCTCAGCCATGGCCGTAAGAATGTAGTTGGTCGTTCCATTAATGATACCTAGAACGTCGGTAATTCGGTTGGCGGCTAAGGACTCTTTCAAAGCAGCGATGATCGGAATTCCAGCGCCGACGCTCGCTTCGAAGTAGAGGTCCTTGCCCGCCTCATTGGCGGCATCAAGAAGTTCATGGCCATGTAGGGCTATTAAGTCTTTATTGGCGGTCACAACATGTTTACCATGTTTTAAAGCTTCCAAAATGAATGTGCGAGCGGGTTCGATTCCCCCCATCACTTCGACTATAATATCGATCTCAGGATCTTGGAGAATTTCTGAGGGTTCATCTGTAAGTAGAAAGTCTCCGTTTACTTCACGTTCTTTATGAAGATCCCGGGCGAGAATTGCTTTAATGTGAATTTCACAGTGGGTTCGTGTTTGGATATCTTCAGCATTTTGCTGTAATATTCGCACAACGCCAGTGCCCACCGTTCCCAAGCCTAATATTCCAATTTGGATTGTCAAAGTAAGTCAACTCCTCTTAAAAAAACAAATGTATTTATATAGTGGACATTATACCTCGCTCCAACAGGCTTTGACAAGGGAATCTTTGTGTAATCTTTAACATACGTAGTAAAAAAGGTTGACAGTGGACGTTGAATTCTGTATCATATACACAACGTTTGTAATATAAATGTAATATAACAGATGAGGAAGTGTACCTAGGGTTTCGGCCTGAGCGGTACAGGATCCAGCATTGGATTTACACCGTGGGTATAAAAAACCCAAGCGGAAAGTTCCACGATATCAGGGGTCAGGGGACGACGCTTGGGCTCTTTATTTTATAAAAGAAAGGGGTGGATTAAATGGGACTAGTTATTTACTGTAATGGAGCATTTGTGCAAGAGGAAGAGGCGAAGGTTTCGGTTTTCGATCATGGATTCTTATACGGAGATGGCATTTTCGAAGGAATCCGTGCCTATCATGGTCGCGTATTTAAATTAGATGAACATTTAAAACGCCTATATGAGTCAGCAAAGTCGATTCAACTGAACATCGGAATTTCCAAGGGTGATATGCAGGAAATCGTCTTTGAGACCTTACGCAGGAACGGCTTACATGACGCCTATATTCGATTGGTGGTTTCTCGCGGTAAAGGGGATCTAGGCCTTGATCCGACGAAGTGCCCAGTTGCTGCTATATTTTGTATAGCGGATCAAATAAAGATCTTTGAGCCCAAAATGTATGAGCAGGGTTTGGCAGTCGTAACGGTTGCCATCCGCAGGAATAATCATGATTCCTTGAACCCTAGGATTAAATCCCTCAACTATCTTAATAATATTCTAGCCAAAATTGAAGCCAATCAAGCCGGTGTTGTCGAAGGCGTTATGCTGAATCAAGATGGTTATGTCACTGAAGGAACGTCCGATAATATTTTTATCTTTCGAGATGGCGTTTTAATAACCCCTCCTCTTTCGGCAGGATTACTTGAAGGCATTACCCGCGAAGCGGTACTCCAGCTGGCCGGTCCCTTGGGGATTGTCGTAAGAGAAGAGCTGTTTACACGGCACGACCTTTATACGGCAGAGGAATGTTTTCTCTCGGGTACCGCAGCAGAATTAATCCCAGTGACTAAAGTTGATGGACGCGAAATCGGAGATGGCGTTCCCGGAGACGTCTATAAACAACTACTCGTTGCTTTTCGGGCCCTTACCCTAGTCAATGGCCCGGAAATTAGCAGAAAGGCTACGGCCAGATGAGTTAGGAGGGGAAATGAGTGAGTAAAGAAAAAACAGGCTTAACAGGGGCTGGCATCTTATTAAAGGCCTTGCAGCAAGAAGGTGTTGACGTTCTCTTCGGTTATCCAGGTGGGGTATTACTTCCAATGTATGATGCCCTTCTGGATAGTCCCATTCGACATGTGTTAACACGTCATGAACAAGGGGCAGTGTTTGCTGCCGATGGTTATGCCCGAGTCAGTGGAAAAGTTGGGGTTTGTTTAGCAACTTCTGGTCCTGGGGCGACGAATGTTGTGACGGGGGTAGCCAATGCCTATTTAGACTCTATCCCCTTAGTCGTTATGACGGGGCAAGTTTCTACGAGCTCGCTCGGTACTGACTCTTTTCAAGAGGTGGATATTATCGGAATCACGTTACCCATCACCAAACACTCTTATTTGGTTAAGGATCCTAGGGAGCTGCCGAGAATTATTAAAGAGGCTTTTTATATTGCTCGCACAGGCAGACCGGGACCTGTCCTTATCGATCTGCCGAGGGATGTTTTAGCCCAGGTCAATGTCGAACCCTTTCCTTCAGACATGAAATTGAAGGGGTACAAAGTGTTTGGGCGTGGAAACAACGGTAAGATCGAAGAAGTGGTGAAAGCCCTCTCAGAATCTAGAAAGCCTGTACTTTATGCCGGCGGCGGTGTGGTTACGGCCGGCGCTGAAGGCGTTGTAAGGCAGTTAACAGAAATAGCCAATTTGCCGGTCGTTACGACTTTGATGGGGATTGGGAGCCTACCTTTCGGACATCCTAATCTATTAGGTATGGTTGGAATGCACGGTACAGTTACGGCGAACTATGCCGTTGATGATTGTGATTTGCTCATTGCGGTGGGGGTGCGCTTTGATGACCGTGTGACCAGCGGTTTGGGCCATCGTTTTGCGACCAAAGCAAAAGTGATTCATATCGATATCGATCCCGTGGAAATTAGTAAAGTGGTAAAAACCCATATCCAGATTGTTGGGGATGCTCGCTTGGTTTTGGAAGAAATGTTGGACGTTTTACCAGGGTTCACAGTGCCTCTCGTAGCAGACTGGTGGAAGCAATTACGAGTATGGAAAAATGATCATTCTTTAAGCTATGACTTGGACAGATTGACGCCCCAAATGGTGATTGAAGGTGTGGGGAAGTTTGCCGATGAGAATACAATCATCACCACTGATGTCGGACAACATCAAATGTGGGTTGCTCAGTGTTATCCAACTGTGAATCCTCGCAATTATGCCACCAGTTGTGGACTCGGGGCAATGGGTTATGGACTTCCTGCCGCTGTGGGGGCCCAAATTGCCCGCCCGGACGCGTTGGTCATACTAATCACGGGCGACGGTTCCTTACAGATGACAATGCAGGAGTTAGCAACCATGGCGCAGAATAAACTCCCCATTAAGATTATTCTACTGAACAATGGTGTCCTTGGCATGGTTCGTCAATTGCAGAAAACTTTTTGTGAGGGGCGGTATAATCAAATACAGCTCGACGGAAATCCGAATTTTGTCAAAATAGCGGAGGCCTACGGAATACTTGGAATCCAGGTCGACTCGGTCGAGCAGGTCCAAAGCGCTCTAGCGGCAGCGATCAAACATCCCGGACCGGTGCTGGTGGATTTTACAATTTCACCGGACGAGGCGGTTCTGCCCTTCGTTCCGCCAGGTAATGAAATTACGGATATGATAGTGAGGTAATAACATGTTGCATACACTAGCAGTCCTAGTAGAGAACCATCCAGGCGTTTTAATCAGGGTCGCTGGATTGTTTGCTCGCAGGGGATATAACATTGACAGCCTTACCGTGTGTATGACGGAAGATCCTGATGTTTCCAGGATGACGATTGTCGTTAACGGGGATGAACAAGTCATTGAGCAAGTCAGGAATCAACTCAGCAAACTGGTGATTGTGCACACCGTCACAGATTTGACCGCGCAAAGTGTTGTTGATCGAGAACTTGCGTTAGTCCGTGTCGAAGTGAGCGCCGAAACACGATCCGTGGTTCTTCAGACGGTCGATGTTTTTCGGGGACGGGTTGTGGATATGGGTAGAAGTAATATTACCATTGAGTTAACGGGAGATATTGCGAAGATTGATGCATTTGTTCATGCAATTCGTCCTTATGGGTTATTAGAATTGGTGCGAACTGGTAAGATTGCCATTTTGCGTTCTGAAGTGTAAGTAATTTGCATGACGTGTTATAGTATAAAACATAGCCTTAGTGAAAGGCTTATGGTTGAAATTGAAAGGAAGTAATAACAAATGGCTAAAATGTATTACGATGTGGATGCAAATCTGGAGTTATTAAAAGGAAAAGTGATTGCGGTAATGGGATATGGTAGCCAAGGGCATTCACAGTCCCAAAACCTTAAAGATTCAGGACTGAACGTCATCATCGGACTTCGTCCGACAAGTGCACGTGTTAAGCGGGCACAAGAGGCAGGCTTTGAGGTTATGACGGTTTCAGAGGCAGCTGAGAAAGCGGATATTATTCAAATATTGCTGCCAGATGAGACGCAAGCTAAGATCTATCATGATGAAATTGAAAAGTATGTTACGACCGGAAAGACACTGGTCTTCTCTCACGGCTTTAATATTCACTATGGACAAATTGTTCCTCCCAAGGATGTTGATGTCATCATGATTGCTCCTAAAAGCCCAGGACACCTGGTGCGTCGTACCTATACAGAAGGAGCAGGGGTACCGGCCTTAATTGCGGTCCATCAAGATGCCTCAGGGAAAGCTAAAGAATTAGCCTTGGCCTATGCTAAGGGGATCGGCTCAACTAAGGCTGGCGTTCTGGAAACGACTTTTGGAGAAGAAACAGAAACAGACTTGTTTGGCGAACAAGCCGTCCTTTGTGGAGGCGCTTCTGAACTGGTTAAAGCTGGCTTTGACACGTTAGTAGAAGCAGGATATCAGCCAGAAATTGCTTATTTCGAATGTTTACATGAACTTAAACTGATCGTTGATTTGATGTATGAAGGCGGCATAGGTTGGATGCGCTATTCTGTTTCTGATACGGCTCAGTATGGAGATATGACGATTGGAAAACGTATTATTAATCAAGAGACAAGAAAAGAAATGAAAAAAGTTTTGGAAGAAATTCAAGATGGACGGTTTGCTAAAGCGTGGTTACTCGAAAGCCAAGCCAATCGACCCGCCTTTAATGCTATGACTCGCATCGAAGAAAATCATCCCATTGAAAAAGTTGGGGAAAAACTAAGAGGAATGATGAGTTGGCTTAAAAAACATGAGTAAAACTCGTACAGCTAAGGCTGTACGTCGAGACTTCGGTGGGGGAGTCTACCCTCATCGAATGAGAAGAGGAACCACCACTTATAGAAGTGGGACGCTTAGAATTGGATAAATGGAGGTGGGCGAATGCGTAGGATCGATATCTTTGATACGACTTTGAGAGATGGCGAACAATCGCCTGGAGTTGCACTTAACTCAGATGAGAAATTGCAAATTGCTCGTCAACTAGCCAAGCTGGGCGTTAACGTTCTCGAAGCAGGATTTCCTATTGCCTCCCCGGGCGATTTCGAGGGAGTTCGCCGGATTGCGCAGGAGGTAAGAAGTGTGAGCGTAGCAGCCCTAGCGCGAGCGAACGTCAAAGATATTGAGCGTGCCTGGGAAGCACTCTCAGGTGGCGAGTTTCCGCGTATTCATACCTTTATTGCGACATCACCCATTCATATGCTTTATAAACTGCAAAAGTCACCGCAGGAGGTTTTGGAGCAAGCGATCCAGGCCGTCAAGTTAGCCAAATCAAAAGTGGATAATGTGGAATTCAGTGCTGAAGATGCCTCGCGAAGTGATGTGGATTTTTTAGCTCAAGTTTTCACAGGGGTTATTAAAGTGGGGGCTACGGTCATTAACATCCCAGATACTGTAGGTTATGCGACCCCGGAAGAGTATGCGGCCTTTCTACGAGCGGTGATGGAGCGTACGAGCGGAATTGAGAAAGTCAAAGTTAGTGTCCACTGCCACAATGATTTGGGCCTTGCGGTGGCTAATTCCCTTGCCGCAGTCGGCGTTGGGGTGCATCAACTAGAGTGCACCATCAATGGAATTGGAGAACGAGCAGGAAATGCAGCGTTAGAGGAACTTGTGATGGCGCTGCACACTCGTAGGGATAAATTTTGTGTTGATACAAGTATTGTGAAGACGGAGCTGGCGAAGACAAGTCGATTAGTCAGCCGTTTAACAGGCATGGTGATTCAGCATAACAAGGCCATTGTGGGTAAAAATGCTTTTGCCCATGAATCCGGTATTCACCAAGATGGTATTCTTAAGGAACGATCAACTTATGAAATTATGACACCCAGCGATATCGGCGTCGAAGCGGAAACAATTGTCTTAGGAAAACACTCTGGGAGACATGCGGTTCATCAACGTTTCACGGATCTGGGACTCGAGTTAGAAGAAAGTCAATTTGAAGAGGTGTTTTCTCGCTTTAAAATATTGGCGGATCGTAAACACGAAGTAACGACGGCCGATTTGTTTTCCTTAGTGGATTTGAAAGCGGAAAAAGAGGATCAGATTGTCCTAGATTCTTTGCAGGTCTCGAGTGGAACGAATATTACCCCCACAGCAACCGTTAGGCTTATGGTGAATGGACAACGTTTAGAAGATGCGACGTGTGGCGATGGCCCAGTTGATGCTGCCTTTAAAGCGATTGATAAAGTCCTCGGAACTAAGGGCAAGCTGATTCACTATTCCTTGCAGGCCATTGATGGTGGAGAAGATGCTCAAGGAGAAGTTACGGTGACCGTTAAATTTGGAGAAAATCTGGTGGGCGGTCGTGGAGTCAGCACGGATATTATCGAAGCAAGCGTGTTAGGCTATCTTGAGGCCGTGAACAGAGCGTGCGGACGAGGCTGGATTAAGATACAAGAGAAAAATGTGAGCTAGAGGGAGGGAGTAAAAGCAATGTCAATGACCATTACAGAGAAAATTTTGGCGCAACATGCTGGACTTGATGAAGTCGTACCAGGGCAACTCATTACCGCGAAGCTGGATCTTGTCTTAGCAAATGATATTACAGCGCCTGTGGCAATTAAGGAATTTGCCAAGTTCGGAACCGAAAAGGTGTTCGATCGTCACAAGATCGCCCTGGTTCCAGATCATTTTGCGCCCAATAAGGATATTGCCTCGGCAGAGCAATGCAAATTCATGAGAGACTTTGCGAGAGAACAGCAGATCGAACATTATTTTGAAGTGGGACGTATGGGTATTGAACATTGTTTGCTACCAGAACAAGGCCTCACTTTACCAGGAGACTTAATTATCGGCGCTGACTCCCATACCTGTACATATGGCGCTGTTGGAGCGTTTGCAACGGGTGTAGGAAGTACAGATTTAGCAGCAGGGTTAGCGACGGGCGAAGCTTGGTTTCGCGTTCCAGAATCCATGAAATTTATCTTTCATGGAACTAAATTTCAGAAATGGGTCGGAGGCAAAGATCTGATCCTTTATCTCATCGGGAAACTGGGTGTCGATGGGGCTCGCTACAGAGCCATGGAGTTCGCAGGAGAAGGAATCGCCGCCTTATCTATGGATAATCGGTTTACGATCTGCAATATGGCCATTGAGGCTGGCGCTAAAAATGGCATTATACCTCCGGATGACAAGACCTTTGCTTATCTTGAAGGACGAGCACGTCGCTCGTATCCTCTCCTTTATAGTGATTTAGACGCGGGGTACATGGCTATCCAAGAGTTTGACGTCTCAGAGATTCCCTTGCAAGTGGCCTTCCCCCATTCCCCAGAAAACGCCAAATCAGCGCAGGAAGCTAGCGGGATTAAAATTGATCAGGTGGTGATCGGGTCCTGCACCAATGGTCGCCTGGAAGATCTGCGCATGGCGGCGAACATTCTGCGTGGTAAGAAAGTGCATCCTGAAATTCGTCTCCTAGTTTTCCCAGGCACGCAAACCATTCTTCGGGATGCAATGCGTGAAGGGATTATTGACACCTTGATTGAGGCAGGAGCGGCTGTTAGCACGCCGACGTGTGGTCCTTGTCTGGGTGGTCATATGGGGATTTTGGCTAAAGGCGAGCGGGCTGTATCCACGACAAATCGAAATTTTGTCGGCCGAATGGGATCTGTGGAAAGCGAAGTCTACTTAGCTGGGCCAGCGGTCGCAGCGGCATCCGCGATTAAAGGTCAAATCGCTCATCCTGAGGAGGTGTCTTAGCATGGGAATAGCGTTCAAATTTGGGCATGATATAGATACGGATGTCATTATACCGGCACGATATTTAAATGCCTCCACACCTGAACATCTGGCAGCCCATTGCATGGAAGATGCGGGAACGTCGTTTGCTCAGAAGGTTAAAGCTGGAGACATTATGGTTGGGGGTAAAAACTTCGGTTGCGGTTCCTCGCGTGAACATGCGCCCATCTCCATTAAAGCTTGTGGCATAAAAGTAGTGATCGCAGAGTCTTTCGCTAGGATTTTTTACCGCAATTCCTTAAATATTGGGTTGCCAATTATGGAATGTCCAGAAGCTGCGTCAGAAATTTCGGAGGGTGATGAGGTCACGGTGGATATTTCGACTGGCACCATTGAGAATAAGACGACGAATAAGCAATATCAGGCCCGTTCCTTTCCTCCCTTTATGCAGGAATTGATCCGTGCGGGTGGACTTATTCCATATATTGAAGGGAGAAAAAAGAATGCCTAACGTTTTAGTTCTCCCAGGAGACGGTATAGGACAAGAGATTACGCCAGAAGCCGTCAAGGTTTTAGAAGCGGTGTTAAAAGGTCGCTCCGGCAGCTTCGCTTTTCAATACGGTTTAATCGGCGGAGCGGCGATCGACGAAGCGGGCAAGGCGTTACCTGATGCGACGTTAGCAGCAGCTCATGACGCGGATGCAATTCTTATGGGTTCCGTGGGTGGACCTAAATGGGACACCCTTCCAGCACCAGAACGTCCAGAATTGGGAGGCCTTCTCAAAATACGAAAAGCCCTCAGCCTTTATGCGAATATCCGGCCGGTGAAAATGAGCCCTATGCTGGTGGATGCCTCTACGCTTCGACCAGAAGTGGTCAAGGACGTTGACCTCGTGGTTTTGCGTGAATTGACTGGAGGACTCTATTTTGGGGAGAAAGGTCGCAAGACCAACCCACCGAGTGCCTTTGACATTTTGGACTATTCGGAGGTCGAGATCCGTCGCATTGTTAAGATGGGCTTCCAAATGGCCGAAAAGCGACGGGGAAAACTGTGCTCAGTTGATAAAGCAAACGTCTTGGAGTCCTCCCGTTTTTGGCGTGAAATCACCGTAGAAATTGCCAAGGATTTTCCAGACGTTGAGTTAACTCATATGTATGTGGACAATGCAGCGATGCAATTAGTTCGTTGGCCCAGTCAATTTGATGTGATTGTGACGGAGAATATGTTTGGTGACATCCTAACAGATTTGGCCTCGATGCTCATAGGTTCAATTGGAATGGTCCCTTCGGCCAGCTTAAATGGCACGAAAGGACTCTATGAACCAGCCCATGGCTCGGCACCAGATATTGCTGGGAAAAATATTGCAAATCCTTTAGCGACCATACTGTCAGGCGCCTTAATGTTGCGGTACTCGTTCAATTTAGAAGAGGAAGCTCAAAGGATTGAGCGAGCCGTTGAAGCAGTTTTAGCCGATGGATATCGTACCGCGGATTTAGCAAAATCAGGCGATAAAGTATTGGGAACTCGAGAAATGGGAAATGCTGTCGTTGAAGCACTTAGCAGGATATGATTTAAGCAAACCTTGAAATTATTAGTCGTGTGCGTTAGAGTATAGGTAACCCCGTAGGGAATATTGCTGGATTAATCTTGTAACAAAACATTGGCATAGGCAATAAAGGTGGTACCGTGAAAGGCTTCTTTTGTCCCGTAAATAAGGATGAGAGGAGCCTTTCTTTAGGAATAACATGAGTCATATGAAAGGATGTAAACAATGAATTATAGTATTGGATTTATCGGTGGCGGAAATATGGGAGAGGCCATTATAGGTGGCCTGAGAAAATCGGATCAACAACTCCAGATCAGAGTTTGTAATCGCTCGAATAGCGAACGGATGCTGCGTTTAGTTGATCAGTATGCTGTCACAGCTAGCAAGTTTGAGGATACTGTGGAAAACTCTCGGGTTCTGATTATTGCCGTGAAACCCAAGGATGTTCTGGGAGTTCTTAAACAGTTGAAGGATTATGAGTTAAAGGACAAATTAATTATCAGCGTAGCAGCGGGCGTTCCCTTAAAGGTTTTTTATGGACACCTTCGGGGCGTTGCGATCGTCCGGGCGATGCCGAATACTTCTTCAGCGGTTCTTCATTCCATGACGGGGTTAGTCAGCGGAGAAAATGTCACGGAAGAACAGATTGAGATCGGTGAACAGATCTTTGCAGCCATCGGGAAGACGATGTGGATCCCGGAAGAAAAAATGAATGCGCTCATCTCAGTTAGTGGAAGCGCGCCAGCTTACTTTTATCTATTTGCTGAGTGCTTGATTAAGGCAGGGGTTCACCTAGGGCTTAGTGAGGAAGAAGCAGAGATATTAGTCCGCGAGACGCTGATCGGTGCGGGGAAAATGCTTGCTGAAAGCGATAAATCGCCGGGGATGCTGCGAGAAGCCGTTACGTCTCCTAATGGGACCACGTTTGCAGCGCTAAAAGTATTTACAGACGATAAATTACCTCAAACCGTGCTTAAGGCAGCACAAGCCTGTGTCCAGCGCGCAGAGGCCATGGAAGGAGAAAAATAGAAGTGTTAGCACTTGAAGGTGACGTTAAACGGGTTGTCATAAAGGTAGGAAGTAGCAGTCTGAACAATCCCCTTGGCGGTTTAGATGATCTAGCGATCGCGGAAGTAGCATCCGTCATTGCCACTCTGAAGCAGCAGGGGGTGGAGTGTATTTTGGTGACTTCAGGTGCGGTTGCCGTCGGTATGGGGCAACTTGGGATGAATTTGCGTCCCAATGATTTACCAGGCAGGCAGGCACTTGCAGCGGTTGGACAGGGGATGCTGATCGAGAGGTATGCCCGAAAATTTGAACAATATGGTGTCGTGGGGGCTCAAATTCTCTTAACTCGTGTTGATTTAGCCCTAGCGTCACACTATAGAAACGCCCAAAATACGATAGAAAAATTATTGCGCTTAGGTGTCGTTCCAATTATTAATGAAAATGACACAGTTGCGGTGGAGGAACTATGTTTCGGGGATAATGATACACTTTCTGCCTTGGTGTCAGGGCTCGTTGGTGCAAATTTATTAGTGATCGTGACGGATGTTGATGGGTTGTATTCGGCTAACCCGAAGATAGATCCTTTGGCCCAGCTCATTAAAGAGGTTCCTGAGGTATCTGCGGTAGAATCTATGGCGGGCGGGGCAGGAACCCTCATGGGTACCGGCGGTATGGTCACAAAGTTGAGGGCGGCAAAAATTGCCACAAGTTTTGGAATCGGTATGCTCCTATTGAATTTTACAAGAATCAGAGAACTTTTGAATATGGCAGAGGGTCACCGTGCTGAGGGAACTTATTTTCTGCCGGCAGCGCATGGTCTGGCGAGCCGGAAACGTTGGATCGCTTATGCGAGTTTTGTTGAAGGAAGTATTCAAATCGATGACGGCGCAGCTAAGGCTCTTGTGAAAGAGGGCAAAAGTTTACTGGCGATAGGTATTGTATCAGCTAAGGGGGTCTGGGAGCGTAAAGAAATCGTGCGTATTGTCGATATGCAAGGCGAAGAGCTCGCTAGGGGGGTCTCAGAGCTTAGCAGTGCCGAGGTGCAGGAGGTCAAAGGGCTGCATTCCGAAATGATATTCGTCCTTTTTCCTGATTTCGAAGGCGACGTAGTGGTTCACCGCGATAATATGACACTCATGGGGGATAACTGTATAGAAATCTAATGATGTAGGATAATTTTACTCACGGTGTTTAGCTAAATGTTGAAAAAGCAGATATAGTATAGTAATACGGAGATCGGGAGGGGATTGCGGTGTTTCATCCAGAATTACTTGAAATTGGACGTAGAGCCAAGCAAGCGGCTCGTCAATTGGCTTTTGCTAGTACAGAGTCGAAGAATAACGCTTTGCTCGCGATGTCAGAAGCACTCATAACGAATGAGCAAGAGATACTTGAGGCGAATAGACTAGACGTCCAAGCTGCCGAAGAGAAAGGGCTTAAGAAGAGTCTTGTCAATCGTTTAAGCCTGACCTCGGCAAGTATTTCGAAAATCAGTCAATCTCTCAAAGAAGTGATTGCCTTACGAGATCCGGTGGGAGAAGGAGAAGTGTGGACACGCCCGAATGGACTTCGCATTCAGCAGACTCGTGTTCCGCTAGGGGTTGTAGCGATGATCTATGAAGCGCGACCGAATGTGACCGTGGATGCGGCGGCCTTGTGTTTAAAATCTGGCAATGTCGTGATTCTGAGGGGCGGATCTGAGGCCTTAGAAAGTAATAAAGTTCTAGGTAGAGTGATAGCAGAAGCTGCTGAAGCGAGCGGTCTGCCGTCAGGATGTATCCAACTCATTACAGAGACCAGTCGCGAATGGGTCCAACAGCTGATGCGCATGAATGATTTTGTGGATGTCATTATTCCAAGAGGCGGAGCTGGACTGATTCAGAACGTGGTGCAAAATTCCACGGTTCCCGTGATCCAAACTGGTACAGGTATGTGTCACGCGTTTATTGATCAAGAAGCTGATTATGAGAAGGCAATTCCCATTGTCATTAATTCAAAAACTCAAAGCCCAGGTGTCTGCAATGCTTTGGAAACTATGCTCGTGGATGAAGCGATTGCTTCAGAGTTTCTTCCCTTGATTGGGGATGAACTCAAGAAACTCCAGGTCGAAATAAAAGGGTGCCCAAAAACGTGTAAAATCTTAGCATATGCCATTCCGGCAATTGAGGAAGACTGGGTGTCAGAACATCTTGACCTTATATTAAGCGTTAAAGTCGTGTCAGGGCTTGATGAGGCACTAGATCATATTTATCAATATAGTACCAAGCATTCTGAAACGATCATTACGGAGAATTATACGAGGGCCCAACGTTTCTTGAGGGAAATTGATGCTGCCGTAGTTTATGTGAATGCCTCAACTCGTTTTACGGATGGAGGTCGTTTTGGCTTCGGGGCGGAAATAGGGATTAGTACTCAAAAATTGCATGCTCGTGGGCCAATGGGTCTGAAAGAACTGACTACGATTAAGTATATGGTTTATGGCGATGGACAAATAGTCCCATAAGCTAAAAGTCCCCCGCAAACTTTGCTGGGGGACTTTTACGTCATTTTATGGCCTATTTCCCAGTCCACATGTCGGTTACATAACTCGTAAAATAACTATAGGGGAGATAGAAGTAACCTTTATCTCCCCAGCTTTCGCTCCACGAATTTCGACAAATGACTACACCTTGATCGTTACTTTCTGCATCATCCTTGTAACCAACGGCCAACACGGCGTGGCCCCCCAACAATTGTTCTCCACTATTGGGAAGTGGAACTAGGCCAGTTTGCGCTACTTGCGTCGATTCAAAGCTCGCGTACACATCAATACCGATGACAACTGGATAGCCTTCTGCCAAAGCTGATTTTAGCGAAGTTAAGTTCGACACCCTATGGTACTCGGAAATAATAAACGATAAGGCTTCCGTGGAAGAATTTTCGGGTGGGGTTTGCGTAAACTTCGTTGTATCATAGGGCCAATCGGCTTCTGGAGCACAACCCATCTTTTGGAGTATTTTCATGCCATCCCGAATATAGGCGCCTGCGTCTTCATTGACAGTGCCTTCCATATTGCGTTCTTCCCAGTATAGCCATAAGCGGCTAAGCCGGGTAAGGTCTCCAGATAGTTTCTCCCAGTATTCACGTAGGCCACTAGCAATGGCATTGGCCGTGCAACTTCCCAACGAGCCTTGGTCAACGACGGGTGAGCAACCGGACCGGAGGTCTACAATTTTTGGAAGGACCGACATAGTTTTAAACTGGACAGACTTAAAAATTCTGTCACGTAAGTCCTCATTATCTGGTTTTAGTTTATAGACTCTGTTTCCCATGTCTACTTCCTCGCTCTCTTTTGTTCAGTGTGATCATCTGTTGCGAACGGATTGATTGTTTAATAAGTTATTGTACGCATGGTTGTCCACTTCTGTGAGAACTCGATAGACGAACATAAATAATGAACCCCAATATATAGAATTGGGGCTCATTGCAAAATAGCAATCGATACGATATATTAACATGTGTTAAGTGACATAATAAGAACGTTACAGTCAATGAGAGCATGGCAAATCAATAATTAGAAGTGGTTATCGCGTAAAGAAAATAAACCCTGAGGAGTTGGAAACAATGGCTGTTCAAGCATATATTAATTTTAATGGAAATTGTCGCGCAGCAGTAGAGTTTTACGCAAAAGTTTTTGGAACAGAAAAACCACAAATTATGGCGTTCGGAGATACGCCACCTGACGCTGGATTTCCTCTCACAGAAGAAACAAAAAATCTGGTCATGCACGCACTTCTGAACATTCAGGGGAGCAAAGTTATGTTTTCGGATGTTCCTCCAGGTATGTCTTTCGTTGTAGGGAACAACATAAGTCTTGTCATCGTTAGTAAGAACATGGATGAAGTAAAAACTCTATTTAATCAACTTAAAGAAGGCGGCACAGTAGGAATGGATCTTCAAAAGACATTTTGGAGTCAATGCTATGGTAGTCTAACCGATCAGTTCGGAATTGGATGGCAATTTAGTTTTGATGATGGAACACAAACGGGGATGTAATTAGCATTATGAAAGAACAAATAAAAGAATTTATGATTATTACTCTCGGATGTATTTTGGCTAGTATTGCCGTGGAGTATTTTTTTGTACCAGCTCATATCATTGCAGGTGGGATTACCGGTATAGCCATCGTTTTAAACTATCACATGCCTGTTTTGCCGATAGGCATGTTGATGATGGTCATGAATATCGTGCTATTCATGATTGGTTTCCGATTTATCGGTGGCAATTTTGGAGCGAAGACGATTTATGCTAGCTTTGGTGTATCTGGAACTATTTGGTTGATCGAAGTGGTAATGAAACCGCATGCGCTTACCAATGATGTGTTGCTCTCCGCTATAATTGGTACATTATTACTAGGAACAGGTTTAGGAATCGTGTTTTCTCAAAACGCCTCTACGGGCGGAACAGATATCATTGCGAAAATACTCAACAAGTATTTTCATGTTAATTTGGGTAAATCGATGCAAGCGGTAGACTTTTGTGTCGTGATCCTTGCTGGAATAACTTTTGGGATTGCAACGGCATTATATGCTGTGGTCTGTGTTTTGTTAAATGGAATTATCATTGACAAAGTTATTGAAGGCTTTACTTCTGTCAAGGCGGTCTTGATATTTTCACATAACAGTGAGCACATTCAAAGATATATTATCGATGAAATAGACAGAGGCTGCACAGCTTTTGAAGGACAAGGTGGATTCACAGGTATCAAAAACTCTGTGATATATTCGGTGATGGATAGAACGCAGCTTATCAAACTTAGAACTTATATTAAAAGAAATTATCCCGATTCCTTTATCATTGTGAGTGAGGCGCATGAGGTCTTAGGCGAAGGGTTTCAAAGTATGCAAAATGGCTAATGATGTCATTCGAGAATTCTAAAAAGGACTTGTGATCATTTAATTTATGATCCAGGTCCTTTTGGCGAGGTACTTCGTATTGAAGCCCCTCGGCATGGCCGAGGGGCTAAGGAATTGTTACTTTTCGAGGACTTTTTCTTTGTGAACACGAGTCACAATCCGTTCAATCATTTGAGGCATTTTGCTTTCGATCGTAGCTGCTTTTTCTGCTGTGATTTTCTTATCGTTGACTGCCTGGTCTAAATTTGCTTTCATAAGAGATTGTAAGTCGGAAACTAACTTATCCTTTGCAATTCCTTTATCTTTTGCAATATCGACCAGTGTCTTACCGCTTTTGAATTGTTCTTCTAATTGAGCAGCATTTTCCATCCCAACCAAAACAGGAATTTGATCCCTCACATTCATAAACATTTTCCCTTTGCCAGCTTTTCCTTGACGGCCTGTCATCGGCTCATTAATCATCTTTGTTACTTTTTCAGGAGTGTTACTCTTCATTTCAACTGCTTTTTCTTGTGTCAGCTTTCCGCTTTCTACAGCTTTATCAATTCTAGCGGTGAATTGTGCTTCAAGCTTTGACGTTAATGTTTTAACATCAATACCTTTTTCAGCCGCTATTTTAGCTAAAGTTTCCCCAGATTTTAGTCTTTCACTAAGCGCGTTGGCATCCATGTTAAGAATCTCAGCAAATTGAGTACTGCAACCACCTCGATGTTTCGTAACCTTGTCTTGGGCTCCGACCTTTTCATTAACTGATTTAATATTACTGTTAGAAGTTTGGTTGTTGTCCGAAGCACCGTAGGCAACCCCTGCACTCATGCTAATCACTAAAGCTCCCATAGCAACTAATAACGTGATTTTTTTGAAATACATATTTTTTACCTCCTAATTTTTATTTGGTACATCAACAGTGTCTGTTTATTTTCAAGATATTATTGACCAAATTTCTTTAGATTCTGTGAAAATATTGTTAAGATTTTTAAATATTAGCTATAAACATTTTTCTTGGTTAATGTAAAATACCTCTTTACATTGACGTTGCGTTAAGGTGTATAGTTATTTTATCGGGAGGTGATCACATGGAATACGTGGTGCGAAAATTGGCCCAGATGGCAGGTGTTAGCAGTCGGACTCTGAGATATTATGATGAGATAGGTCTTCTTAAGCCGGCAAGAATTAACACGTCAGGGTATCGAATTTACGGGGAAACTGAGGTTGATCGACTGCAGCAGATTCTTTTTTACCGAGAGCTCGGTGTGAGCCTAGACAGCATCAGAGATATCGTAACCTCGCCATCGTTTGACGGAGCACAAGCTCTGAGAGAACACCATGAGAAACTTCTTGAGAAACGAGAGCAATTGGATCGATTGATTTCCAATGTAGAAAGGACTATCGAGGTCAGTGAAGGGAGATTTCAGATGATGGATAAAGAAAAGTTTGAAGGCTTTAAGCAAAAATTAGTCGATGATAATGAAGCAAAGTATGGTAAGGAAGTTCGTGAAAAATATGGAGAGGAGACGGTGAATAAGTCCAATCAAAAAGTCAGAGGAATGTCACAAGAGCAACATGACGAAGTGACGAAGCTTGCTACAGCAGTGACTGAAACGCTGCAAGCCGCGTTTGAAACCGGTGATCCTGCTGGCGAATTAGCTCAAAAAGCAGCCGATCTCCATCGCCAGTGGTTATGCTATTATTGGGATAGCTACTCGAAAGAGGCTCATGCAGGACTATCCCAGATGTATGTGGATGATCCAAGACTTACGGCACATTATGATGAGAAACAACCTGGAACGGCCGCATTTTTGCGAGATGCAGTGCATATTTATACGGGAAGTGTAAAGTAAGTTATCAGTAGAAACTGTTAACTTTTCTATCTAAAGAACTGAGATACTGTATTAAATTGATCGATATTAAACGAGACAAGCTTGAATCAAGCAAGTCTTGTCTCGTTGGATCTAAGGCAACAACGTGCAGTAGAATTGCAGTATTAACCCTAACAAGAGCGCCAGCATTTTAGGATGCTGGTGCTCTTATTAGGCCCGTTTAGTTAATATATTATTTTACATGACATCACTAATCATACAAATATATATAGTACAACTATAATCACTCTACTTCTACAATTAACGATGCTTAAATTCCACCTCCCTAATTCACTTAATTTCTAGCTTTTCTACAAAATATAAAACACCCGTGTGGGATTTTATGGCATAAATATTTGCAATAAACTCGATAGATCCTATACAAATGGGCGTTCTTAAGCCATTCACCACTTTTTTCGAAGCAACCATATTTATGACGATTTCGACAAGGCCTCTGACGTATACTTACACAAGGAGGTTGATTAGTCGAACTTGACCCAGGTCAATACATAAGACACACGATAAAATGTCGTTTGAATATATAAGTTAAGATCAAATCTGTAAAATAGCCTCAGAGGGTGTCAAAAGAATTAAGACTTTAAGTCTAGAGCGTGCCAGCAAACAGGTATGCTCGTTAGTGAAGAATAAATCAATGGAAAGGTAGGTCTAGATATGGGTGAAGTAATCGTAGTAACTTCTGGAAAAGGGGGCGTAGGCAAGACGACTACATCCGCAAACATTGGTACAGGACTCGCTGCCGCTGGACATAGTGTTGTCTTGGTCGATACGGATATAGGGTTGCGTAACCTCGATGTGCTGATGGGTCTGGAAAACCGCATCGTTTACGATTTGGTGGATGTGACTAGTGGGAATTGCCTTATTAAACAAGCCCTTATTAAAGATAAACGATTTTTCAACCTTTTTTTGCTTTCAGCCTCACAAACTAAAGATAAAACGGCGGTTAATCCTGAGCAAATGAAAGTCTTAGCCGCAGAGCTTAAAGCAGAATTCGATTATGTAATTATTGATTGTCCGGCTGGAATCGAACAGGGATTTCGCAATGCGATTGCTGGCGCAGACTGGGCGATTGTCGTTTGTACGCCAGAAGTCAGTTCCATACGAGACGCCGATCGCATTATTAGCCTCTTGGAAGCCGCTGAACTGAGAAATCCAAAATTAATTATTAATCGGCTTCGTCCTGCCATGATTAAAAGTGGAAATATGATGGATACCACGGATATACTGGATATTTTAGACGTCGAACTGATCGGAGCCGTTCCGGAAAACGAGAGTATCATCATTTCTACGAACCATGGTGAACCTGCAGTGATGGATAATAATTCAAAAGCGGGCGAAGCCTATCGGAACATCACAAGACGCATTCAAGGGGAAGAAGTCCCGCTACTGAACATTGATGAATCGCATGGAATGATGTATAGACTAAAGAGACTCGTTGGCTTAGGCTTACACTAACTGTTCGGACCTGAGAGGAGGGACTGGTCTATGTTGGAATTTATAGCCCGAATGCTTGGTAAAGAAAGTGCCTCCAGCAAGATGGTGGCCAAAGAACGTCTACAGCTTGTTTTAATTCATGATCGTGCCAGCATGTCGCCTGACATGCTCAACAGTTTAAGAGAAGACTTAATTAAAGTTATTTCTAAATACATTGACATCGACGAAGCTGCGCTTGAATTCGACCTATGTCAGGACGAAAAAGACGTGGCATTAGTGGCCAACATCCCCGTCATCAAAATGAAGAGAGACTACGCCGCTAAGGGGTAATTACGACAATATCACCATTTCATAAATATGATTCCAAAGACCCTATCAAACCCCAAATAAGAGCCCTCCCCTGGTAGATAAAGTCTACTGAGGGAGGGCTGTTTGATAAAAATACCAGTAATAAATAGCACTATTATATTTTAGTAAAGTTGTTTCTCGTTGCGATAATGAAAATAGTACAATTGACGTCGAATTAATGCTATGATCATAGCAGGCAGAGACAGATATGATCATTGGGTAGAAAGAAGGATTCTTAGTTGGACAAGTTGAGTGTTCAGTCCTTGAAGAACTTCAGACCTTGGAAGAAACCTAAGTTTTGGAGTCGATTGGGCGTTATCATACTAGTGTTGATTATTCTTACCGCCGGAGGAATCACTGCTTACGTCTCATCATTAGATATTAGCAAACTGCAGACGCCTCTCGCTCAACCCTCGTATCTTTATGACCAAAAAGGTACCCCAATTTCCCAGCTATCATCGACACGAATTGAACCCGTTTCTGGACAGCAGATTCCCCTAATTATGAAACAAGCCATTATTGCGGTGGAAGATCGTCGTTTCTATGAGCATAAAGGGGTGGACCTTCGCTCAATTGCGCGTGCGGTCTATCAAGATGTTAAATCGGGTGACTATTCCGAAGGGGGCAGCACCATTACCCAACAATTAGCCAAAAACTATTTCATTGCTCCGGATAAAACTCCAGATAAAACGATCATTCGAAAACTTAAAGAAGCTGCTTATGCACTAAAGATCGAGACTGTTCTTGATAAAGATCAAATTCTAACAGCCTATCTTAATCAAATCTATCTTGGTGAAGGGCGTTGGGGCCTGCAAAATGCGGCGCAACTCTATTTCGGTAAAAACGCTGAGAAGCTAACTTTAGAGGAATCTGCCTTGCTCGCTGGTATTGTCAAAGCACCTACCATCTATTCCCCTCTTAGGAACAAACCAAAGTCGTTAGAGAGAAGAAATGAAGTGCTCGGCTTGATGAAAGAACAAAATTATATTACCTCAGCCGTATATGAGAAAGCAAAAGGTCAACTGATCGTTCTGAAGAAAGGGACGTTAAGCAATCTTTCTGGTCAATATGCTCCCTATGTCGATTATGTAGTCGATGAAGCCATTGAGCGTACAGGTTTTACGGAAGAACAAATTCTCAACGGAGGCCTGCAAATATATACGCAGATGGATCCTCTGGTTCAAAAATCAGCTGAGAACGTCTATGAAGATAGCAACTTTTTCCCTTCTGGGAAAGCCGACCAAATTGTCCAAAGCGGCGTGGTGATTTTAGACCAATCGACAGGTGGCATCAGAGGGTTAGTGGGTTATCGGGGTGAAAGGGTCGCTTTCCGCGGGTTTAATTATGCGACTCAACTTAAGCGCGCACCGGGCTCTTCCTTGAAGCCTTTGTCAGTTTATGGACCTGCGTTGGAAAAAGGCTATACTTCTAATTCCCCGGTCAGCGACGATCCGATAAATATTAATAATTACTCTCCAACGGATTATGACAAACAGAACCGAGGGTATGTAACAATTCAAGAGGCGATCAGTCATTCTTATAATATCCCCGCTGTTTGGTTACTCAACAAAATAGGGGTAGAGAGCGGTGTCGATTTCGTCGAACGGAGTGGCATATCTCTTGAACCAGAGGATCATGGACTACCTTTAGCCCTAGGGGGGCTGACTAAAGGCGTCTCACCGCTTCAAATGGCGCAAGCCTATGGGATATTTGCCAATCATGGGGTCATGAATAAAGCCTACGCCATAAATAAAATTACAACAAAAGAGGGCGATGTTTTATTCCAAGCCCAAGCAGCGCCTGTTCAAGTGACAACTCCCAGTGTAGCCTATAATATGACCCTCTTGTTACAAGATGTTGTTACCAATGGCACCGGTAATAATGCCGATCTCGGACGACCTACAGCGGGTAAAACTGGCTCTGTCGAATATACTGGCGATGAACATACAGTCATCACAAAAGGAGAAAGAGATGTTTGGTTTGTCGGTTATACTCCGGAGCTGACGGCGGCTGTATGGATGGGTTACGAGAATACAGACTCTACTCACTATCTGACAACTGCCGGAGGGGCCGAACCGGCCATGGTTTTTCATGAAATCTTATCCAGAGCGCTTAAGTCTACTCCCGTTAAGCAATTCGAGATTCCTCAGGAGTACATTGGAGAAAATAAGCTAGCTAACAGACTGTACAATTGGTACCAAGAAAATATAAAGGCCAAGGTACCTGACGCTAATCAGTCTATCAATGGGAACGGAGATAAGAATAAAGACAAAGGCAATAAAGGTAAAGGTAAGGATTAAAGCAAGTTACGGTATGGCGGATGATCCTGC
>DHWG01000056.1:23454-28268 GCA_002413075.1 Desulfosporosinus sp. UBA5188
TGAATAATATTAATAAGGGGCGATATTGGATGAAATTTAATTACTTTATGCCAACAAAGATTTTATTTGGACCAGGGACTTTAAACGACTTGGCAACCATAGAACTGCCAGGCGAAAAAGCTCTGATCGTTATCTCTAGTGGAAATTCCGTCAAGAAAAACGGATATTTGGAGCGGCTACAAACCATTTTATCCAATAGAGACATAGCCTATGTTTTATTTGATAAAATTCATCCCAATCCGGTTAGCTCAGATGTTATGGAAGGTGCAACCTTAGCTCGTACGGAACAATGCGATTTTGTCATTGGACTTGGCGGGGGAAGTAGCATCGATTCGGCCAAAAGTATAGCTGTTATGGCCAAAAATCCAGGGAATTATTGGGACTATGTCAATGGTGGTTCGGGCAAAGGGATGCCGGTGAAAAATGGTGCATTACCGATTGTGGCAATCACGACAACCGCAGGAACAGGATCCGAGGCCGATCCTTGGGCAGTCATAACCAAAGAAGATACTCATGAGAAAATAGGGTTTGGTGGCCCTTTTACTTTTCCAGTGTTATCAGTGGTCGATCCAGAACTTATGTTGACCGTACCACCACACCTTACAGCCTACCAAGGTTTCGATGCCTTATTTCATGCGACCGAGGGTTATATTGCCAAGGTTGCCAATCCTATTAGCGATGCTTACGCGCTTAAAAGTATTGAATTGGTCGCTAAATATTTACCTCAATGTGTGAAAGACGGAAATAATATTGAAGCACGAACTCAGGTAGCACTTGCCAATACGCTTTCGGGATTTGTGGAATCGACCTCCCGCTGTACTTCAGAACACTCCATGGAACACGCACTGAGTGCCAATCATCCAAAGCTTCCCCATGGTGCGGGACTGATTATGCTGTCAGAATCGTATTATACCTTTTTTGCAACTAAAGTACCGGAGAAATTCATTGCTATGGCAAAAGCCATGGGCGTTGATGTTGATTCTTTATCGCCAGAAGAACGTCCAATGTCTTTTGTGAAAGCGCTACGGCAATTGCAAAAAAATTGCCGTGTGGATGAGCTAAAAATGTCTAGCTATGAAATACAACAAGAAGAAATTCCTATGCTGGCGAAAAATGCGCGTCATACTATGGGGGGATTATTTGAGGTAGATCCCTATAAACTGTCACTGGAAGAAACAATATTAATTATGGCTAACGCGTATAAATAACCAGCAATTACTACAACTTTCCCTTACCAAAAATAAAGAAGTGTATGGAACTCCAGCGTATGCTGTGAAAGTCAACGGAGAGGAAATCATAGGGTATACAGCAGGGCAGGAATTCAAAATGGAGTTTGTATTCCCAGTAGCCACAGCTAGTAATTACAATCCCATGATGAATCACTATCTCGTTTTGTATCCAGCAGGAACGGTTAACAGTATGGCGGGTGATTCAGGGAGGCAATGGTAATACTCTCCCTCAAATAGATAAACATTCCATATAGGGAATGCAATAAGGCACCAGTTTAAGCTGGTGCCTTATTTTTTATCTTAAATAATTTATTGCATAGAAATTGGATATTTCACTCAAGCCCCGATTAGCTCCTCTGTCCAAGGGAACAATAACCAAGAGGATGCTAAAATTTGTAAAGATATACTAATGTTTGAAAAGTATGTGTCAGGTGCCTATGACACAGCGATTTTTGAGTTTGCGGATAGTAATATTCGTCAGGTGTTAAATCACATTCAAAAGGAAGAGCCGAAACATGCAGAAGAACTTTTCAAATATTTGCAATCCCACAGGATGTTTCAAGTACAGTAGTTTCAAGTTGTGATTTGACAAGTAAAAAAAGAAAAATAATTTGTATGGGAAATTCTTTGAAGGGCACTATAATAAAGGATTAAAAAAGGAGGAATATATATGGGAATATTTAAAGAAATGTTCGGAAACAATGAGGACACTAAACAAGAAACTAGGGATGACGATGTAAAGCTTCGGCTACGTAAAGAAGAGCTTGATATTGACAAATACAGGGTGCAAACAGGTGACGTAGATTTTAGTAAGGAAATCATAGAAGAACAAAAGATTGTCGATGTTCCTGTAACCCGTGAGGAAGTAGTTATTGAAAGAAGAACTTTACACAATGAACAATGTGATTCTCCTATAACTGACGAAGAAAGCATTCGAATTCCTGTCAGTGAAGAGAGAGTTGATGTGGAAAAACGCACAGTACTAACTGGGGAAGTTTCGGCTCATATACGCGATGTAGAAGATACAAAGCATATAGAGGAAACCGTTAAACGAGAAGAAGCGCGGGTTAATAAAATTGGTCATCCTGATATTATTGACAGTGAACCCAATTTTCATTAATAAATTTGGAAACACCGCACCGATCCTTGATCGGTGCGGTGTTTTTCTAAAAAGGGAGGAAAAGCTATGGCTAAGAATTTACAAGATGCTCATCATAAAACATATATCTCCAAAGAAATAATTACTGGTGTGATCATAGGGGGATTAGTCGGAATACTGTTTGGCTATCTTCTTAAAACTAATATTTTAATTATCCGTGGGGTCAGTTCAGTATTTTCTTCGATTTCATTTTATGAGATTATGGGAGGAGCCTCGCTAGGAATCGTTATTGGGGGTCTTATCGGAGGTCTTTCTACATCGTCCTTCACAGAAAATATATTTTCAGAATATGTACCAGAAACCAGCACGCCTAAACAAAGCACATATGACTATGAGAATGTGACCCTTCAGATTAAAGAAGAACAGCTTGATTTAGCCAAGAAGTTGATACAAACAGGAGAAGTCAAGATTTATAGGGAATATTTCACGGAGGAGAAAAGCTTTACTGTGCCTGTTAAACGCGAAGAGCTAGTCATAGAGAAAAAGAAGCTATCTACAGGCACACCTGAACACAAAGATGGGCCCACAGAAATAATTCGAATACTCCTTAGTGAAGAACAGGTTGAATTTACAAAGCACAAAGTTGCACTTGAGGATGTATCCATATATAAACAGCAATTAGAAGATATAAAACAAGTTGAAGAGACTTTAAAGAGGGAAGAACTGAAAATTAAAATCTCTGGATCCCCACTGGTTAAAGACTAAGTCTAACCCAAACCCAAACCCAGGTGTTTAGTGGCATTATGATTTATTCTAAGTACATGATAATGACATAGTAAGTATTAATAGTTAAGGGCACTAATCTAAATTGTGCTCTTTTAGTGTTCTCAATTTCAATATAATCACAAAGCTTCACGAAGTTACAAAACTGACAATTATTATAAGCCAAACAATAGAAATTCCAACAAGTAAACGCTCACTTAGACCTGTTAGCTTATGAAGGGATAATAATATTTTACTGGATACGTTATAATGATATTTCAACATGAAATCTCCTAGAAGTCCTAAAAATAATAATCCCGTCAAGATCAGGGCAATGATAGCAATTATTAGGGTGACCAAGGCAATAGATTGAGTGCCTTCATTATATGCAAAACTATACGATAAAAATATGAAACAGATCATCGAAGCAGCTACTCCAATGTTAGTAGCAACTGTGTGCACGGTACCGCGCAAGGACATTACCTCAGCTTTTAAATCGGTATTGAAGAAGCCAGTAATGAACACTGCTACACCCCAAATAGCCATTAGTGTCAGGCCCATGTCCGATTTAACGCTGACTGGCAAAACAGTCTTCAAGCAGAAGTAGATCACTAAGATTGCTAAACCGTAAGTAACAAAACTACTTGCAGCAAGCTGTCCATACTTGCCTACAGCATATTCGCTTATATACCGACTTAGGGGATTATAGTCTGAATGCAATTTATGCATCGCTATTATAATTAGCACAAAGTAAGTTAATCCAATTAAAGACATTAAAGCGATTGAATTAATATTTACGTATTGATATTTCACACTATCATCTCCAATTGAGTGCTTGATTTTCATAAAAGTACTGAGAAAATAGGTCAACATAGCCTAGTATTTCCTGCTGGGACAATGATATTCAAAAAATAGTTCGATTCAGCGTATCGGGTATTGTCACTAAATAGAGTTTATTATAAGGAAAAAGTACGATATAATAATCCTAATTAGCCGTGAAGAATTGTGAAATGACGTTAACCGGTGATATATTGACGATAACGGTGGATGTCTCCAAGGAATTCGGCAAATCATCTTCAGGTAAAAACATTATCATAAGTTCTACTGAAGGGAATGTGTCTATACCAGAGAACAAGGATATAAAGATTGGGCTAAATATCTATCGAAAGCCTTGTAATTGACTTTTTTAATCATAGAAGTAAGCAACAGGAGGTAAAATTATGGAAAAGTATAAAGTAGTCTTTCATATCGACGAGCAGCCTAAAGCCGCTTTAGTGCTCAATAATATAAGTAATTTAATCCTTGACCTTGGTGAAGAGAATCTGGAAATTGAAATGGTGGCTAATGGTGATGCCGTGAAAGTGCTTGGAAGAAATACGACTGAATATGGACAGCTGCTGAAGGAATTAGCGGATCAACAAGTTGTGTTCTGTACCTGTGCCAATTCCTTACGCAATTTTGGAATTCAGAAAGATGAACTGCTTGATTTTGTGAAGGTCGTCTCCGCTGGTGTCAGTGAACTCGTAAAAAAACAGGCAGCAGGCTGGGCCTATATTCGCCCCTAGTAAGGGGTGAATTCTTATGAAAGGAAGCAGATTATCAATATGAATAGGGCAACGACCATTCCTTGCAGTGCAGAACAAAAAATCCTAAACATTCCTTCGGAGGGAGAAGCGGTTGTCGCGGGCTACTGGAGCCCAGAGTTGGGTCTGTCTCTTATACAC
>DHWG01000056.1:28353-31142 GCA_002413075.1 Desulfosporosinus sp. UBA5188
CTTGCAGTGCAGAACAAAAAATCCTAAACATTCCTTCGGAGGGAGAAGCGGTTGTCGCGGGCTACTGGAGCCCAGAGTTGGGTTTGTGCTCTCAGTCTGTGCTTATAAAATGGACGGAAGGAGAGGTCAAGTCCTTGCAGCCTCTGAGTTCTCTAGAGAGTTCTTCTCATACAACCATGCTTTGGAATTCCTACTTTCTCTTACCGGGCTTGATTGATGCCCATGTACACTTAGCGTTAGATAGCCTCGATTTTTATCAATGCTTGGAAAATTGGGCTCAACCTTCCTTGATTGAAGAAAACATCCAAGGATTCTTACGTCGTTATTTAGAGAGAGGAATTGTGGCTATAAGAGATGGGGGTGACTTGCCGGGCTTTGCTTGGAGAGCAAGAAACAAGGTTAATGCTGGTGCTTGGTTAGGACCTAAGATTATATCGGTGCATGAGGCTGCGAATAAACAGGGAATGTATGGTCGTTTTCTGGGCCGTGGCTTTAAGGACGTTCTAGAGTGGCGGGAAAAGGAACAGGATTTTTTCGACCAAGGCCTAGACCAACTCAAAGTCGTCGTGACAGGACTGATCAAGTTCGACGAGTTTCACAAAGTCGGCCCAACTCAGTGGTCGGTTGAGGATCTAACAGAGCTCGTCGAGGCTGCTCATGGACGTGAAATTCCGGTCATGGCGCATGCCAGTGGGGAAGCTGGAATTGCATTGTCCATTGCCGCTGGAGTTGATTCGATTGAACACGGCTATTATATGACGACCGTACAGCTTGAGCAGATGAGAGAAAAAGGCATTGCTTGGGTTCCAACGGTTGCCCCCATCGGGAATCTCTTAAAATATCCAACTGAGCGTTACTCATCTCATGAAATCGATACGCTGAAGCGAATCCAGGAGGTGCACCTTGGTAAAATCCTCGAGGCCTATCAATTAAAGGTCCGACTGGGTGTTGGTACAGATTCCGGAGCTTATCAAGTACCGCACGCAGAGAGCCTGTATGATGAGATGGACTGGATGATTCGAGCAGGAATTCCCAAGCTGGAAGTCTACCGAAGTGCGACTTGTGAAAATGCACGCATTCTTGGTAGTCCTGATTTGGGGAGGTTAGAGGTGGGAACCCCCATGAGTTTACTTCAGCTTGGTAATGCGTTAGGATAGAATCGTAACGAGTAATTGTTTAACTTTTATAGAGGAGAGAGGTAATATTCAATGACTTATATCTTTGGACTAAGTTTACAACAAATATTGATGTTAGGTTTAGCCATCGTTGTTGTAGGTTTTATCATTAAAAAGTTATTCAAACTGGCCATTATCATTGGGGTTATTATGGTTCTTTATTATTATGGATTACCCATACTCCAGAATGTGCTACCTAAGTAAGGTGGATCAATTGACCATTGGGGATGAAATAATTCCCTACGAAGAACGACGAAGTGTGCGTTATCGAAGAATTACTCTGAGCGTATTGGCCGATCGCGTTCGAATTTCGGCACCAAAGAATGCATCAACTAAGCAGCTGGAAGAATTATTACATACCAAACAAACATGGATTTTAAAACATTGGCTTGAAAGTCAAGAGATGCAACATCGTCCTGTGAGACAGTATATTGATGGGGGAAAATTCCCATATCAGGGCCAAGTTATAGAACTCAGTATCAGACGACATGCCCACACCTCCATTCGGGTTACCCTAGAAGGACAGGTTCTGGTGGTACATTTACCTCATGACTTACCTGACTATGGACGTCTGTCCAATGTACAAGAAGCTGTTATGGCTTGGTATAAAGTTCAAGCGCGCAGCGTGTTCACGAACAAGATTGAGGAACAGGAGAAACTCATGCAGGTGACTCATCACGACTTTCGTCTAAAGGATCAGAAGACGAGGTGGGGGAGTTGCTCCAGTAAAGGCAACCTTAATCTGAACTGGCGAATTATCATGGCCCCGGAAGAGGTCATCGATTACCTCATTATCCATGAACTGGCACATTTAACGCATCCCAACCATTCCGAGAAATTCTGGCAGCGGGTGGCGGTGTTTATGCCAGAGTATCCCCTGTGGAGAAGGTGGCTTAAAGACCACGGGCATGAATTATCGCTAGACAGTTGATTATTGGCGTTTGGGCATCATCGGAAACGGTGGGGCTCTTTTTCTTTTACCATATTTCCCAATATAATGCTTCACACAATCTTCATACAAAGGTCACTGAATGGTAATGAGTTTATACTATGATAAGTATAAGGAATAACGGTAGCCCACTTGTTTAGAGGCCAACATAGTTGTGATACGAAATGTGGAATTCAAATTAATTCACTCAGCGAATTATGAAAATTAGAAAGAGGTTTTAAAAGTGTTTAAAAAGCTTATGACGAAGCGCCCAAAAACGATGACAGGAAAGAAAAAGAACATTGCGGTGATCGCTACTGCCATAACGACACTTGTATCGGCAACAATTGCTTTTGTTGCCATTAAAAAGGCTAAAAATGTGGCCAATAAAAGCGAAGTCGAAACCGTGTTGGATGTTCTAGTAGAGGATGGTACTATTACACAAGATCAACAAGTCGCCATTCAAAGTGCTATTATAACGGCTCAAGAAGCCAGCAAAGCAAATGACGAATTAGCGAGAGAAGAAAACGTCGTATATACAACGATTCCGGGTCCTAGTAAAACGGGCACACTGACTAAAATCAAGAAATCACTGTATAAGGTGGTAGGCTCAGAACAACCAAATAAGTCGGCAGAGGAAATGGCAATTTAAAAAGAAACATCATATAGAATGCATAGCAAAGCCC
>DHWG01000056.1:31302-32675 GCA_002413075.1 Desulfosporosinus sp. UBA5188
GGGCTTTGCTATGCATTCTATATTTCCGTACTTAGCTTAATTAGTGCGTGCCTTGCAAGCGCTGAAAATAATTTTGCACTATGAATTAAGGCTCCCTTATCAACAGCAAACCTTGAATTATGCAAAGGATAAGTAGCTCCAATGCCGATACTAATCAGGGCTCCTTTAATATTCTCTTGATAATAGGCAAAATCTTCCCCAGCTAATGTCGGAATGATCGTGACAACCTTCAATCCTTGGTTCCTTGCTACATCACTGGCAAACGCAACCCAAGCTGGATCATTGTTGGTTGCTGGAGGCCCGGGGAACCATTGGAAGGTAATCTTTGCCCCAAAGGCTTTTCCAATATTTTCGCTGAGGTCCTTCATCCTTTTATGAAGGTAGTCTCTTGTTTTATGATTTAGTGTCCTGACAGTTCCTTCTAATTGAGCTGAAGACGCAATAACATTCCAGGTATTTCCTCCATGAATGCTTGTAACACTGATTAAGGCTTGATCCAATGGATTGATATTGCGACTGATAATTGTTTGGAGAGCAGTAACGATCTGGCAAGATACTACGATTGGATCGATTCCTTCATTTGGATGGGCTGCATGACAACCAATACCCTCTACCTCAATAATAAAGCGATCGACTGCGGCCGTTCCATTACCAGCTATGACACCAATTCTTCCCGTCTCTATATTAGGAATAACATGAAGCCCGAAAATTGCATCGACATCTTCCAGTACCTTTGACGCTATAACCTTCTCTGCTCCATGGGAAGACTCCTCCGCAGGTTGAAACAATAATTTAACCGTGCCTTCTAACTCATGTTCTATTTCCTTTAATAAATAGGCAGCTCCGATGATAGAGGTTATATGAAAATCATGGCCACACGCATGCATTTTGTTGTCAGTGCAAGATTTATAATCTAACGTTGTTTCCTCATGTATGGGTAAGGCATCTATATCACAACGTATCGTCACCACAGGTTTTGCTTTCTTTCCTCTTATTATTCCTACAAGTCCTGTATTTAACGGCGCATCAAGGATCTCAATATTTCTATTCTGTAATAGCGTTCTGATTTGATCGGTCGTTTTAACTTCTTCATCAGGTAACTCAGGATATCGATGAAACCATTCAAAAACCTCTTCTAATGTTTTCTGTAGTAGGTCGTTACCCATCAAATATTACCTCCAGACTAGTTATATACACCTATTTACTATGGCTATAATAGTACTATTTTTATAATATTGTCAATGCCAGTACATAGATGCGTTTCTATTAATTGGTAGCCTCTTTATGATAGAAATATGAGGTCTGAGAAACATGACTATATGGTAACAACAGGGAAATATACTACAAAATTAAATTGCTTGCATAATGTCGAA
>DHWG01000062.1:0-3808 GCA_002413075.1 Desulfosporosinus sp. UBA5188
TGTGGGTATGTATTTGAGGGAAATGAAGCACCAGAGCATTGTCCACAGTGTAAGGCTCCCAAGGAGAAATTTTCAGAGAAAAAAGACGACGGAATTATGCAATGGGCAGATGAACATAAAATTGGAGTAGCCCAAGGCGTTGATGCTGATATAATTGAAGGCTTAAGAGCGAACTTTACCGGTGAATGCACTGAGATTGGCATGTATCTGGCGATGGGTCGTCAAGCAGACCGCGAAGGCTTCCCAGAAATCGCAGAAGCTTATAAAAAGATCGCTTTTGAAGAAGCAGATCATGCAGCTAAGTTTGCAGAGCTGCTGGGCGAAGTTGTTTTCGCGGATACTAAAAAGAACTTAGAGCTGCGAGTTGAAGCTGAATTTGGGGCATGTCAGGGTAAAAAAGATCTTGCTACAAAAGCAAAACAACTGAACTACGATGCAATCCATGATACGGTTCATGAGATGTGTAAGGATGAAGCGAGACACGGATCAGCCTTTAAAGGTCTTCTTAACAGGTATTTCAAATAAACCTTTATATTCTCAGAGGACTCATTCCAAAATAAATTGGAGTGAGTTCTTTTTTTAGTTATTTAACCATATAAGCCCCTATAAATTGATGGTCTTGTGTATAATTAGTTATAAAGTGGGCGAGTGTGTGTGTCGTTGTCAAATGACGTGGACATAGTGGATACATTGATTTCTTGTAGAAAAGGCTAAATAGGAAATGCTCTTAAAATAAAGGTCTCTAGGAACATCGAATTAAGATTTATGATTGAGGTTGGTAAAAATGATTGATTTACACGTGCACACCAAAATCTCGGATAGTTCGTTGAGTGCATTCGAAGTTATTAGGTTGGCTAAGAGTAAGGGAATCACCCATCTTGCCATTACGGATCATGATACGACGAAAGGGTTACAAGAAGCGATTATCCTAGGGCAGGAATTAGGGGTCGTTATAATTCCCGGGATAGAGATATCGGCGTATGATTACCAGAGAAAGAAGAAAGCTCATATATTGGGTCTGTTGATTGAACCAGGCCATCCCGCGCTGGATTTACTTTGTGCGCCTCTTGTCATAAGCCGAAACCAGGCGTCTTCTGAAATGGTTCGTAAAATCATTGCTGCAGGGTATGGAATAACCTGGAAGAATGTTCAGAAGTATGAAGGGGGATCAGGTGTTTATAAACAACATATAATGCATGCATTGTTGGACAAGGGCTATTGCAAAAGTATTTATGGTGATCTCTATAAGAAGTTATTTCAAAGAGGGAGTACCTCTGAACCTCAAGGCGTGGCTAATATTCAGCTAGAGTATATTGACGCTCACGCTGCGATTGCCGCGATCAGACAAGCGGGTGGGATCGCTGTTCTTGCCCATCCAGGGCAGCTTTCTAACTTTGACGCCATTGATGAATGGGTGGAGTTAGGACTGGAAGGAATCGAAGTATTTCATCCCAGTCACAATGAAGAGGATCGGAAAATGGCTTTGCGCTTTGCGAAAAAACACAATCTGATCGTGACAGGAGGGTCAGATTATCATGGCATTTATGGGAATGGCCGGGCTAAATTGGGATGTCTTGAACTGGATGAAAAATGTATCAACGAACTATTAACTAGAAAAAGGGACCATAGGCCAATAGATGATTAGCGAGGAATTAAAGGTTGTAATCGAGGTTGACAAACTATTATAATTGAAGTACACTAAAAAAGTTAAGAGGGAGTAGTTGAATTACAAAGGCAACATACCCGGTGAGGAAACTTACCTGACTTTGTAAACCTTGAACTTTGAAGGTGACGAGACTTTTGACACGGCCTATTTAGGCTGTGTCAAAGGTCTCTTTTGTTACTTTCATGAAGGTCCCTTGGTTACTTAGTCAGTAACGTATTTGAAATTTAGGAGGGTACTAGACTTGGATTATTTTCAAAAGGAAGTACAGGATGTTCTCACTGAATTAAATAGTAGTGAAGAAATGGGATTAACAACCGCTGAGGTTAAAGAAAGAACACAGCGTTATGGGAAGAATGTTTTCTCCCCCCAAGAGAAGGGGAGCATGATAGCAAAAATATTTGATAGTTTAAAAGAGCCCTTGATTGTGATCCTTTTGATTTCAGGGTTGATATCACTAGCCATGGGTCACATAGCGGATGGGTTAGGGATCTTTGTTGCGGTCTTAATTGCCACCTCCATTGCCATCATCCAAGAGGGGAAATCGGATAAGGCCTTTGAAGCCTTATCGAAGCTGAGTGAAGACGTTCATGTGAAAGCGGTGCGAGATGGTAATATTATCTCTATATCCCAAAGCGACCTTACCATAGGGGATATTATACATTTGGAAACGGGAGATAAAGTCCCTGCTGACGCAAGGGTCGTGCATCGGTCAAATCTCGGAGTGGATGAATCCATGCTTACCGGTGAAGCAGAGTCGGTTACCAAAATCACCGCAAAAATTGATAGAGAAAATTGTCCCCTGGCAGAACGAATCAATATGCTTTACTCAGGCACCATGGTCATTGAAGGTAGAGCTATTGCTATTGTCACTTACATTGGTGATCAGACTGAAATGGGCAAAATTGCGAACGAATTAAAACAAGAAGAGACCTCTCAGACGCCTCTTCAACAGAAATTATCAGATCTAGGAAAAAGAATTTCTATTGTTGGCTCGATAGCTGCAGCAGGGGTCTTCCTCCTCGAATTGTTCAATATGTATCGAAGTGGAATACTGGTCCTTGACAATATTGGTGTGGCTTTGCCAGGCATAAAGGATGCTTTTGTCACTTCCGTCGCCCTCATTGTGGCGGCAGTCCCTGAGGGACTGCCAACCATGGTGGCCATTACACTAGCGTTTAACATGCAGAAAATGGCTAAAAATAATGCCTTAGTCCGTAAGCTGATTGCCTGTGAGACGATCGGTTCTGTGAATGTCATCTGTTCTGATAAGACAGGGACTTTGACAGAGAACAAGATGACCGTGGTCGATGTTTGGTGTGATGGAAAAGACGTTCCAATTAATGAGTTAAACTGTGAGGAAATGCTTCAGAATTTTTGCGTAAACTCTACGGCAGATATTCAGAAAATAGAGAGTAAGTTTGAATTCCTGGGAAATCCCACAGAGTGCTCCCTTCTTGTGTGTGCGAATAAGAATAACATCAACTATCTGAATTATCGCAAACAGTTTGCTGAGCCTCTTGCTGATTATCATTTTACTTCGGCAAGGAAAATGATGTCGACTGCTTATGAAAAAGATAAGGGCTACCGACTCTATACTAAAGGTTCTCCTGAAAAAGTTTTAGCTATTTGTAATCGGATTCTCTATGATGGAAAGATTATCGACATGACGCAGAAACACAGAGATGTCATCGAAGAGAATATCAAAAAACTTCAGGATAAGGCACGGAGAGTTTTGGCCTTCGCTTATAATGATTTCACGATTGAGCCTCAATGGGAAGATATATATAACGTAGAAAAAGACCTCGTTTTCACCGGTTTCATAGGCATAGAAGATCCGCTGCGTACGGACGTTAAAGCAGCCATTGATCAATGTCGACAAGCCGGAATCACCGTTAAAATATTAACGGGTGATAATATTAATACAGCAAGGGCCATTGCCAAGCAACTAGGTATCGTAAAATCTGACTCTTTAGTCCTTGAAGTCACGGATATCGATGAGATGAGTGACCAAGAGTTAAAGAGTAAACTCGATAAAATAGTCGTCATTGCTCGGTCAAATCCCACCGCTAAAATGAGAGTCGTAAAACTCTTGAAGGAAATTAATAACTCAGTGGTTGTAACGGGGGATGGAATTAATGACGC
>DHWG01000062.1:3972-4151 GCA_002413075.1 Desulfosporosinus sp. UBA5188
AATGCTATTAAATGGGGACGAGGTATTTATGAAAACTTCCAACGATTTATTCAGTTCCAACTTACCGTGAATGTCGTTGCGTTTCTTACGGTCATTTTGGCAGAACTCTTTGGGTTTAAAATGCCTTTTACGACCTTACAGTTGTTATGGGTGAATATTATTATGGATGGTCCACCAGC
>DHWG01000087.1:0-206 GCA_002413075.1 Desulfosporosinus sp. UBA5188
GCAGGCCTAACAGCTGGAATATATGCTGCGCGGGGTGGACTTAAAACAGCTATTGTAGAATTAGCTATGCCGGGAGGTCAGGCGGCATCGACTGAGAATATCGAAAATTATCCTGGATTTCCAGAGGGTATCAATGGCTATGAACTTATGAATTCGTTTCACAAACAAGCCTTAACTTTTGGGGTTGAGTTTATTTTTGAGGAAGT
>DHWG01000087.1:418-744 GCA_002413075.1 Desulfosporosinus sp. UBA5188
GTTGAGTTTATTTTTGAGGAAGTGCAGGACCTTGATCTTAGTGGATCTGTCAAAAAAATTCAGACTGATAGTCAGGTCCTTGAAGCACGAGCAATCATAATAGCGGCGGGTTCCAAGCCGAGATTATTGGGCGTACCAGGTGAGGATGGATTTAAAGGTCGGGGAGTATCGTATTGTGCAACCTGTGATGGAGCTTTTTTTCGAGGTAAAAAGGTTGTCGTTGTAGGTGGGGGAGATGCTGCAATAGAAGAAGGATTATACCTCACTAAGTTCGCTGAAGAAGTGATCATTGTACACAGGAGGGCCGGTTTCCGAGCTTCGAAGAT
>DHWG01000087.1:927-12758 GCA_002413075.1 Desulfosporosinus sp. UBA5188
GCCGGTTTCCGAGCTTCGAAGATAGCCTTGGACCGGGCTAACGATAACCCGAAAATACGTTTTGAACTTAATGTCATCATTGAGGAAATCCTTGGGTCAGACCGTGTAGAAGGCGTTCGTATCCTCGATGTACTCAGTAAGGAAACACGTGAAATCACGGCAGATGGTGTTTTCATCTATGTTGGGACTGATCCTAACGCCCAATTTATCAAGGGGGAAATTGAGACAGACGATAAAGGTTATATTCTGTCCAATTCTCTTTTGCAAACTAACATAGCAGGCGTATATGCTGCTGGAGATATCCGTAACACGCCATTGAGACAAGTAGCTACGGCAGTTGGAGATGGTGCTTTGGCCGCGGTTGAAGTGGAAAAATTTCTTGCAGACAAAGTAGTTTAACCGCTTAGTTCTCATGATACGAGTCAAGTTATAATATTGCCTATAGCTCTTCATCGTCTTTGTACCCATAGTCACTGATGTCAGTGCTACGGGTACTATCGGTTCATGTCATTTATCCATAGGTTTATCCCGTGTTTATTTGTTCACCTTCTATATTAGAATCAGAAAATTCTAATATAAAGTTATTAGACTTGATATTCTAATAACTTAGCACTATAATGTACAATGTAACTAAATTGCTAGAGGGTGTAATGGATAATAACGAATCATTACAATAGAGGAGGGAATCTTTGTGCATTTCGTGGTCTGCCTTAAACAAGTTCCGGACACTTCCGAAGTACGAATCGATCCTATAACTAATACCCTCATGCGGGAGGGCGTACCCTCAATTATTAACCCGTACGATGCCCATGCCTTAGAAGAAGCAATGCGCCTAAAAGAAAAAGTTGGAGGAAAAGTAACCATCGTGAGTATGGGACCGCCGCAAGCTAAAGAAGCACTAAAGAAAGCTATGTCTTATGGGGCGGATCGAGCGATCCTCTTAAGTGACCGTGCTTTTGGTGGTTCAGATTCTCTAGCTACTGCGTATATTCTCTCATCAGCCCTGAAAAAGATCCATGAAACCGAACCGATTGACCTCGTCTTTGCCGGAAAAGAAGCGATTGACGGAGATACCGCTCAAACGGGTCCGGGTATCGCTCAGCGTCTCGGATTTGCTCAATTAACCTACGTCATTAAGGTTAAAGAATTAACTGATAAGAATGTAACCGTCGTACGCAAGACTGAAAGCGGACGTCAGGTTGTCCAAGCGCAGTTACCTGCCTTGCTCACGGTGGAAAAAGAGTTGAACGATTTGCGTTACGCAACGCTACCCAATATGATGAAAGCCGCCGGATATGAACCAGAGATGTGGAATGTAAAGAGTCTGCCGTTCGATCTAACCCAAATGGGCCTAAAGGGATCGCCTACCAGTGTCTCAAGAATTTTCGCACCACCTGGTCGTGATGGAGGAGAAATAATGGACGGAACCAAAGACCCTACTGGAACAGCCGCGTCCGTCGTTACAAAAATCTTCCAACAAAATATTCTTATGGTTAATCCCCTAGCGAAGGGAGGAAATCTCCAATGACGGTCTTAATTGATAAAGCTAAATGTATTGGTTGTGGAGCGTGCACCGTAGAATGTCCAGTCGAAGCACTTGACCTCGTTGATGGGCTGGCAGTGGTTGATGCAAAGAAATGTAACGACTTGGGTAAATGTCTCACCGTATGTCCGACTGATGCCTTGTCTTTACCCAATCAACCCGCTAAACCCAAAGGAAAACTTGATCCAGAAGCTGGTGCTAAATTAAATCTTAAAGATCCTCTGCCTGAATCCGTTAAGGATTACGCCACCGGTAACGAGAAAAAGACTATCCGAGCACAGGTTGCACCAGTTGCTGGTGGAGATGTGTGGAGTGGTGTCTGGGTTATTATTGAATATACCAACGGGAAAATTGCCCCAGTATCTTGGGAATTACTAGGAGAAGGACGTAAACTTGCCGACGCAATAGGGTGTGGGTTGAGCGGCGTCATCACAGGTCACATGGTTGATAGTGTGATTCCCGAAGCCTTCGCTTATGGGGCTGAAAAAGTTTATGTCATTGATCACCCAGTACTTAAAGATTACCGCACTGAACCTTATGCTGAAGCGATGGTTAGTCTAATTACTAAATATCAACCGGAGATTATTTTAATGGGCGCAACGTCTGTGGGTCGAGATGTTTTTCCGGCTGTTGCCACTAAAATGCAAACCGGTTTAACCGCTGACTGTACAGTTCTTGGTATCGATCCAGAAACTAAGCTTTTACTACAAACACGTCCTGCTTTCGGTGGAAATATTATGGCGACGATTATGTGTCGTACCAGTCGTCCACAAATGTCTACCGTTCGTCCAAGAGTTATGGAAATGCCCGAACGTGTTGATGGACGCGAAGGAGAGCTGATCCGCGAGGAATTTAACTCTAACGAGAGCGATTTCCACACGAAAGTTCTCGAGTTTATCATCTCCGATGCCAAGAATGCCTTCTTAGATAAAGCTGAAGTCATTGTATCTGTTGGCTTGGGTCTTGGCGCAAAAAGAAACTTAGTCCTTGCTGAAGAATTAGCCGAAGTCTTAGGGGCTACTCTTGCAGGCTCACGAGGCGCAGTCGAGGCAGGTTGGCTCACACATGATCAACAAGTCGGGCAATCTGGGGTGACCGTTCGACCTAAAGTTTATATCGCCATCGGGATCTCTGGTGCTATTCAGCATTTGGTCGGGATGGAAACCTCAGACTTCATTATCGCTATTAACAATGATCCAGAGGCTTCAATCTTAAAAGTTGCGAATTATGGTATTGTCGGAGATCTTTTTCAAATCGTACCTGCGCTGACGGCAGAGTTTAAAAAACGCCTTCAGCACGGCGTGGCAAATTAAGGAGGGGCAAACATGGAAAACTTTGATGTAATCGTCGTTGGAGGCGGACCTGCTGGCCTGTCTGCCGCGCTCAGTGCTGCTAAAGCTGGCATGAAAACTGTAGTCATTGAACGCGGGGATTATCCAGGAACCAAGAATGTCATGGGAGGCATACTGTATACAAAAGCAACCGACATGGTCGTTCCGGAGTTTTGGAAAGAAGCACCGTTAGAACGTCCCATCATTGAGCAACGGATTGCTATGTTAAGCGGCGATGAGTCAATCATGGCTGGTTATCGTGATCCTGCTTGGGGCGTTGAACCCTTTAATGCGCATTCAATTTTACGAGTTAAGTTCGACAGCTGGTTAGCTAAACAAGCTGAAAAAGCTGGTGTACTGATTCTTACCGAAACTTTAGTCGAAGATTTACTTTATCAAGACGATCGAGTCGTAGGCGTTCGAACTGGACGAGCTGAAGGGGATTTAGGCGCAAAAGTGGTTATCATAGCGGAAGGTGTTAATAACTTCTTAGCTGTAAAAGCTGGCCTTGCTAAACCCTTAAAACCCCAAGCGGTTGCAGTTACAGTGAAAGAAGTTATTGCCTTGCCTAAAGAAAAGATAGAAGACCGTTTCTGTCTGGATGAAGGACAAGGGGCTACGATCGAACTCTATGGAGATTCTACCGCGGGGTTAATGGGTGTAGGTTTTATTTACACCAATAAAGAATCAATTTCCATTGGCGTTGGAGCAATTTTGGATCCTATGATACGTAATAATTGGACACCCAATGATCTACTGGAAAATTTAAAATCTAAGCCTTATGTCAAACGTCTTCTTCAAGGTGGCGAAACCAAAGAATATTTGGCTCACCTAATCCCTGAAGGTGGGTACACCTCGGTGCCTAAACTTCATCGACAAGGAGTCCTTGTTGTAGGTGATACGGCCATGCTCATGAATTCATTAAATCGAGAAGGTTCAAATCTCGCGATGATATCTGGTAAAATTGCTGGTGAAGTCGCTGCGCAGACCATTAAGACCGGAGATGTTAGCGATCAAGCGATGACGGTTTACGAAACTCGCTTGCGAGACTCCTTCGTACTTAAAGACCTACACCATTATCGCCATATGGGTATGTTCTTTGAGAAGAATGAGCACCTCTTAAAAACTTATCCGAAACTACTTTCTCAAGCTGCAAAGATGTATTTATCAGCTGATGGCACACCCAAGAAGGCACGTCAAAAAGAAATTATTAAGATGGCCTTCGAACATCGCTCAAAACTCGGTCTTATCAAGGATGTTTATGGGGCATGGAGGGCACTGTTATGAAACTAGATGATAAACTTTTTCTGGTACGGTTTAATACCGATAAGTTAAATCACATTAAGATCAAGGATCCTAATGTATGCTTGAAGCAGTGTGAAGATAAGCCCTGTACACGTTTTTGTCCGGCCCATGTCTATGATTGGGATGAAGAAGAAAAACGCATATCTGTTGGGTACGAAGGGTGCCTCGAGTGTGGGACATGTCTTATTGGCTGCCCTTTTGGCAACATTGACTGGAAGTACCCTAGAGGTGGCTTTGGCGTATCGTGGAAAAACGGTTAATTTCATATCTGAAAACTTCATAGGGAGAAATAGAGCAAGAGCAGTGATGGCTTAAAGGCCACTACTGCTCTTTTTTTGACATGCATTTATCCAATAGATAGAATAGGGAAGGAGGAAGGGATTTGTTGAATATGGACAAACAAGTAATTGAGCAAGCATTTAATAAAGAAGCACAACTTATCAAACGATTAAAGTCCTTCAACAATGTCTTGGTGGCCTTTTCTGGAGGTGTTGATTCGACGTATTTACTTGCTGTTGCTCAAGAGTCTTTAAAGGAACAATGTAAAGCCGTGTTTGCGCGCGGACCCATGATCTCTTCTGAAGAACAGAAGGAAGCCATGGCGATCGTGCAACAATTCGATTTTCCTGTTGAAGTCATTGATTTGAATATATTGGACTTAGAGGGGTTCCGAGAGAATTCGTCAGAGCGCTGTTACTATTGCAAGAAAAAAATCTTCCAGACCTTTCTAGAGTATAGTGAACGCTCTGGTTCTTATTCAGTGATAGACGGGACAAATGCTTCAGACACTACGGACTATCGTCCTGGCCGGCTAGCGCTTAAAGAGTTAGGGATTTTAAGTCCACTCCTCGAAGTCGGTCTTACTAAAGCAGAAATTCGGCTATTATCTAAACGCCGGCATTTACCGACCTGGAATAAGCCGTCTATGGCATGTCTAGCTTCTCGGGTGCCTTTTGGAGACACGATCACGGCGGAACTACTTCAACGAGTTGCGGATGCGGAAGCGATCCTTCATCATTTAGGCTACTTAGAATCTCGGGTAAGGGTCCATAAGGATATTGCCCGAATTGAAATTCCGGTCGAAAGCTTCTCCACATTCCTTCAGCATCGTACAGAAGTCACGGTCTTAATGCTCAAACTTGGCTTTACATTTGTGACCTTAGACTTAATGGGTCTTCGGTCAGGTAGCCTCAACCCCATTCAAAAGGAGGGTCATGGATGAATGAAGAAACCATAAAGGCCCTACTTGAATCTGTCCAACAAGGAGCATGTTCCCCCGCCGAGGCGTTACTTCAATTAAAAGATCTTCCTTATGAAGACCTGGGGTTTGCACGGTTGGATCATCACCGAGGTCTTCGCACGGGACAATCAGAAGTAATTTTCTGTCAAGGGAAGCAACCTGACCAAATTATTTCTATCTTATCTCACTTAGGTGCCAAGGCTAAAAATGTGTTGGCTACCCGTCTCGATCCTGAAACTGCCGACAAAATCCTACCCCATTTTCCGAGTGCCTACTATGATTCTCTAGCATGCTGTCTTCTTCTTCGTCCGTTAGAAGAGCCGACTATTTCCGGCAGAATCCTCATAATGACCGCAGGGACTGCCGATCTTCCAGTCGCTCAAGAAGCCATGCTGACAGCTCGCTATATGGGACACGAGGTTGATACACTATTTGACGTTGGCGTTGCAGGTATACACCGACTGCTCGGTCAGAGAGCGTTAATGGAACGGGCAGAGGTGCTAATCGTTGTTGCAGGAATGGAAGGTGCCTTAGCCAGCGTTGTGGGAGGTCTGGTCGAACAACCTGTTATCGCGGTACCAACCAGTGTGGGTTATGGTGCTCACTTTCAAGGACTAGCCGCCTTACTGAGTATGTTGAATAGTTGCGCTTCTGGAATTGGCGTGGTTAATATTGATAACGGCTTTGGGGCAGCTTCTTTAGCTTCAGCGATTGTGCGCCGTATTTCGAGAAATAGATAGGAGGAGTGTTGACTTGAGAACTTTATATTGGGATACATTTGCTGGCATTAGCGGCGACATGGCTCTAGGGTCTCTGATTGCTTTAGGCGCAGACCCGGAAATAATTGTGGATCAACTTCATTCTATCGGATTGACAGAATTTGTCCTTGATGTTCGTTTGCGTCAAGTCCATGGAATTCAAGCGACCGACATTGATGTCGTTATTCCTACGGAGAGTCGTGAACAACACGCAGATCATGAAGATAATGGGCATCATCATCGACGTCTCCAGGATATCCAAAAAATGATTTTAAGTGGCACTTTGTCCGAACGATCTCAAAAGAGAGCTCTTTTAGTCTTTAATGTTTTAGCTGAGGCAGAGGCGCATGTTCACGGGACAACGCTTGAGGAGGTTCATTTTCACGAAGTAGGGGCAGTTGATTCCTTGGTTGATATTGTGGGTACCTGTATTGCCTTGGATCAGCTGGATATTGACCTAATTCGAGTCTCTACGCTGCCTTGGTCCCATGGCTTTGTGCATTGTGCCCATGGGATATTGCCCCTACCTGCTCCGGCGACACTGATGCTTTTACGTGGCTTTAAATTCCATGAATCAGGTATCACAGGTGAACTGATTACCCCTACAGGTGCTGCGCTGATCCGTGCTTTAGCTCAACAATCAACGTTTCCAGAGATGACTTTGCTCAATGTAGGTTATGGAGCGGGGAAAAATGACTATGGCATCCCAAGTTTGTTGCGTGGGGTCTTAGGGGAGATTTAATACAGAGGTGATCATATGTTTGAGCAGATAATAAATAGCCTCAGTCAATCGGGTTGGAAACTGGTAGACTTAGAAGGTAAATGGGTTAGCGCAACGCACGAGTCGCTGAATCGTGGACTTATCTTAGGAAATCTCAGTGAACTTCCCACTGAATTTACAGAGTGGATTCGGCCATATAATGATATTTCCAAGTGGGACGTGCTGGTTTTTTGCCCAGAAGGCATTGATTCTTCACACTTAAAACAACGCCGTTTTCCTGATATTCAACTTTGGTACTGGGATATGTTGCGGGGTAACTTGTTTCCGTTTCCTCCAACGAACGATCCCTTGATTCCGCGTTGGCTAAAGCAACTTGCCAGCGGAAAACCAATATTTCTGGGAGAGAAATCCCCCCAAAAAATATCTTTCCAACCGTATTTAACCTATACCCTTATAGGGCTAAACTTAATTTATTTTCTCATTATGGTTTATGCTGGACTACATCTCTTTCCAAATGCGAGCACTGAAACGATCGACCAAGGTGTTCTTATCCAATTTGGCGCCAAAGTTAACACCTTGATTCAGGCTGGTGGAGTCTGGCGTTTATTCACGAGTACCTTTATTCATATCGGCATCATCCACCTCATCTTTAACCTATATGCCTTGTGGGCCTTAGGTCCTTTAACTGAGGAGAGCCTTGGCCATCGCAAGTTCTTGTTGATTTATATCTTGAGTGGACTGGGAGGTTCAATTGCCAGTTTCGTATTTTCTACGGCCTTATCAGCAGGAGCCTCTGGGGCAATCTTTGGATTATTAGGGGCGTTACTTTATTATAGCTATAAACGCCCTGCACTTTGGAAGTCTGGCCTTGGCATGAATCTGGTTGTTGTAATTTTAGTCAATCTGGGGTTTGGCTTAGTCCAGCCAGGTATTGATAACTTTGCCCATTTGGGAGGACTTATTACGGGTACAGTGTCTTGTGTACTTCTCTCGAAAAAACGCTAAGAATATGATATAATACCTCTCATTTCCAGCATAATCTTTCCCCTAATAAGGACAAAATACCATCAGGAGCTTACGATTTCTTAGCAAGGTGGCTGTCCATAAATTGCCATCGTTAGTTAAGAAAGCGTGAGCTCTGTTTGTTTTGAATAAAAAGGAGTTGGAACAACGCAGTTCAATGCTATAATGTAGACAGAAGAGATGAGGGGTTGCTGTGAGAAATAGAAGACAACGAATGATTCGATATTTTTCCCGTGAACGGTGGGTACCTATGATTTTGCTTGTGATCGTCACCCTAGTGTTATCTAGGCTAGTCATACTACAGTTGGTACAAGCAGCCGATCTCAAGGCGAGAGGCATTGAGCGTCGCACGACCGATAAAAGCCTTTTACCGGAGAGAGGCACTATCTACGATGCTCAAGGCCATGTTTTAGCTCAGAGCATCCCGGTTAAACAAATAGTTGCGGATCCCAAAACATTAAGTAATTTAATCAATAACAAGCAATACAAAAAAACAAAAGAGGATGTCGCCAAACAGCTTGGAACGATCTTAGCTATAAAACCACAAGACATCCTTGATAAACTTGATAAGAAGGATTTATCTTGGATTAGCTTAGCGCATCAAGTGGACGTGAGTAAAGCCGATGAAATCATGGCGCTTAAAATTCCAGGGGTCGGTTTTGATGAAGAAGAAAAACGTGTCTATCCTATGGGGAATTTTGCTGCCTCTGCACTCGGTATCGTGAACCTAGAGGGTCATGGAGTGGAAGGTGTCGAATCGTATTATGATAAGGCATTGTTTGGTATCCCTGGTTTTAAATCACAGGAACAAGATACAAAGGACCGTTCAATCCTCGATGCTCTCCATCAAATCGATCCTACAAGACCTGGAAACAACGTTGCCTTAACGCTTGATTCAACGATTCAATATTTGGTTGAACAACAACTCAATGAATTACAACAAGCTACCAAAGCCAATAGCGTTACAATATTGGCGATGGACCCGAAGACAGGACGGATTTTGGGCATGGGATCTCGTCCCACGTTTGATCCCACAGAGTATGCTAAAGCAGCACCCGATGCCCGTCGTAACCTGTCTATTGGTATGTCCTATGAACCAGGATCAACTTTTAAGATTATCACAGGATCCGCGGCCTTGGAAGAGGGGACAATCCATCCTAGTGACACGTTTAAAGATGAAGGGTTCTTAGTAATTCCACCTCGTAAAATTACCAACTGGGACTCTGATCAAAAACCACATGGTAACCCCACGTTTACGAAAGGGATGCAGTTGTCCTCCAATGTGGTACTTGCGCAAGTTGGAATGAAGTTGGGTAAAGAGTCCTTTTATACTTACTTAAGTGCTTTCGGATTCGGCTCTAAAACAGGGATCGACATTTCTGGAGAAGAAAGTGGTTTGCTGCTTCCACTGGACAAAGTGCGAGATATTGATCTGGCAACGATGTCTTTTGGTCAGACTAATTCAGTCACGCCCATACAATTATTGTCGGCAATTTCTGCAGTTGCGAATGGAGGGACGCTTTATCGCCCCTATATTGTCGATAAAATAATGGCGCCTGATGGTCAACTTGTTCAGCAACAAAAACCGACCGCAGTACGGCAAGTCATCACAAAAGCGACGGCTACCCAAATGACAGAAATCCTTAAGCAAGTTGTTTCTGATGGAACCGGGGGACTTGCCAAAATTCCAGGCATTAGTGTTGCAGGTAAAACCGGAACTGCTCAGAAAGTCGATCCGAAGACTGGGCAATATTCGCCTACAGACTTCATCGCCTCATTCGCGGCTTACGCGCCTGCAGAGGACCCTAAGATTGCAGTGCTGGTTATTATAGATAGCCCCAAAGAGGGCGGAAGCCATCAGGGAGGAACCTTAGGTGGACCTCGCGCTAAAGCGATTATTGAGGGCGCGCTACAATATTATGGTTTTCCAGTAGCCAGTGGTACTGAAAGCACGGTCACCATTTCTCCCGGCGATTCGGCGGTTAGACCCTCACCCAAACCCGTTATCCCCGAACGGTCTCCGGTAAGCGGTGAAGTTGTTATTCCTGATCTCACAGGAATGACCATGCGCCAAGTTGGGGATCTATTGGCAAAATCAGAACTACACTTTAATTTTACGGGGAGCGGGTTAGTCAATCAGCAAACACCCCAAGCTGGTAAGGTCGTGGTTAAAGGTACAACCATCGATATCAAGTTTGCTTCTATGAACGCCGTAAATCCATAATTCTTAAATAGAAACAAGGTATATGAGAGTACATTACATGATCTGGATATGCTAGAGTTAGGTGTAAATAAAATAATCGGAGGAATGAAACATGCGTCTTGACCAACAAATTGACTTAATGAAAGAAGACTTAATTGCTGCCATCCAAGCGTGTATTCAGATTAAGAGTGTTAAGGATGTCGAACATGCTGCACCTGGTGCCCCTTTTGGCCCTGGAATTCAAGAAGCGTTGGAGTGGACCTTGGCTTTAGGTGAAAAATTCGGTTTTACCGTTAAAAATGTTGAAGGGTATGCCGGTCATATTGAAATGGGCACAGGCGACCTTTTAGGAATTCTAGGCCATATCGATGTCGTACCAGAAGGGGATGGATGGTCCGTCCCTCCTTATAGTGGGACGATTAAAGATGGTAAAATTCTAGGTCGGGGTGCCCTAGATGACAAAGGACCGTCGTTAACGGCATTATTCGCGATGAAAGCGATAAAAGATGCAGGTATTCCCCTAAACATGAGAGTGCGCTTGATTTTAGGGACCGATGAGGAGTCCGGTTGGGCAGATATGGATTATTACCTTAAGAAGGAAGAAGTGCCCCAGATTGGATTTGCTCCAGACGCGGAGTTCCCTGTGATCCATGCCGAGAAGGGGATTCTTCATCTCGAATTGAGTCAATCATATGCCACACCTTTTTCCCATCTTGTCCGAGTCCAGGGTGGAGAACGCGCAAACATCGTTCCTGATGTTTGCCAAGTGACCGTCAAGGGGATCTCAGGCGAAATAATTACCCATCAATTGAAAGACTTCTCATTTCCAAAGGGCGTAAGCGCTAAGATTAGTCGTTCCACAACAGAACAAGAAACGGAGCTTACCATTAGCGGAGTTGGTGCTCATGGAAGTCTCCCACAAAATGGTAAAAATGCGGTCCTCTATGCCTTACAATTCCTTCAGACGTTACCATTGGACGCTGAAGAACAACACCTTCTTGATTTTATTTTGACACACCCAGGCACTGGATTTTATGGGGAAGGTTTTGGAATCGCTTTAATGGATGAACCCTCTGGTAAACTTTCACTTAATCTAGGTATATTAGAATTGGCTTCAGACAAGGTTCGCTTCGTCATCGATATAAGGTACCCAGTGACGTTTAAGCGAGATGATGTTTATCTCCCTATTGAAAAGATAGCCAAGACTGAAAATTTCTCTCTTAAAATATTAACCCACCAGGAAGCACATCATGTCCCAAAGGACAGTGACTTAGTTCAATCTCTACTCAAGGCCTACGCCGATGTGACTGGTTTGGAACCCTTTGCCTTTGCGATTGGCGGGGGAACGTATGCTAAAGCACTCCCTCAAGGCGTCGCGTTTGGACCTGTTTTCCCAGGTGAACCTGATGGAATCCATTGCCCGGATGAATACATCTCTATCGAGAAACTTCTTATAACAACCAAAGTATACGCCCAAGCTATTCTGAACTTAGCTGCTGACCCAGAAAACCGATAAATCAGAAAGCTTGACTATTTTATGATATAGAAGTATACTTCCTAATGTCGTCAATGTGCGCCACTAGCTCAGCTGGTAGAGCATCCGACTCTTAATCGGCAGGTCCCTGGTTCGATCCCTGGGTGGCGCACCAATCATAGCAAGGCTTTCAGGGTTTTGTAGTATCCTGAAAAACATGATTTACTACTACC
>DHWG01000189.1 GCA_002413075.1 Desulfosporosinus sp. UBA5188
TCAATATAAATCTGTTTAATATATGTTTATTGATTGACTTATCTATTAATAATTAGTATAATAACAAATAACATATCGTGCGTTTTTACACATATTATTATCGTGAAGTTAGAATTGAGGTGAGGAAGTAAAAACATCCAAAAAATAAATATTATTTCAACATGGAAGACCTACTTGGATAGTTAAATAAATATTGGAGGTGGAACGATGACTGAACTCATCTTATCCAGATTACAATTCGCAGTAATCACTTCTTATCATTTCTTGTTCGTGCCGTTAACACTGGGGCTATCAGTCTTGGTTGCGATGATGGAGACTTGGTATGTGCGAACTGGCAACGAAACCTACAAGAAAATGACTAAGTTTTGGGGGAAACTATTCCTAATTAACTTTGCTATGGGTGTTGTGACAGGATTAGTCCAAGAGTTCCAATTTGGAATGAACTGGTCTGAGTATTCAAGGTTTGTCGGAGATATCTTTGGAGCCCCTTTGGCCATTGAGGCCTTAGTCGCTTTCTTTTTAGAATCTACGTTTATAGGTCTGTGGGTTTTTGGGTGGGATAAACTATCCAAGAAAATTCATCTAATGACTATTTGGTTTGTGGCCATTGCCACGAATGTGTCGGCACTCTGGATATTAATTGCCAACTCCTTTATGCAAGAGCCGGTTGGGTATATACTTCGAAATGGCCGGGCGGAGATGACCGATTTCATAGCCTTAATTACTAATCCCCATGTATTTTATCAGTTTCCGCATACGGTACTCAGCGGATTTGTAACCGCGGCGTTTTTTGTCATGGGAATTAGCGCCTACCATATACTGAAAAAGAATCAACTAGAGGTCTTCCACCGTTCGTTCCACCTAGCCGTTATTTTTGGGTTAATCAGTGCGATCTCAGTCGCAGGAGTTGGGCATTTACAAGCCATTCATCTGGTACAAGTACAACCGATGAAAATGGCTGCTGCTGAGGCTCATTGGGAGACGGAAAATCCCGCTGGGTTATCTTTATTTGCCGTCATTGATGAAAAAGGACAGAAAAACACGACTGAGTTTAAAATTCCGGGATTATTAAGTTTCCTCTCGTACAGTAGTTTTACGGGGGAAGTTAAAGGTATTCATGAGCTTCAGGCTGAGGCTGTTCAGCAATATGGTCCAGGTAACTATGTCCCACAGGTCACTTCATTGTTCTGGAGCTTCCGCATTATGCTAGTGGCTGGAACGTGGTTAGTACTAATCGCACTATTAGGATTATATTTCTTTAAGTCAAAGCGCCTAGATCAAAAGACTTGGTTTCTAAAACTGGTGCTATGGACGATTCCTATACCCTATATCGCGAATACCGTGGGTTGGTATATGACTGAAGTCGGCCGTATGCCTTGGATCGTTTATGGATTGCAAAAAGTTGATGCAGGTTTATCCACCTCAGTGTCGGCACTCTCCATACTGATTACGTTGGTCGGTTTTACTCTGATTTATGGAGTTTTGGCGGTCGTGGACGTTTACCTCTTGCTTAAATTTATTAAGAAGGGTCCGGAAGAGGATAGTCCACAAGAATCGCTGAAAAGTGGAATAAAGGGGGGATCTTTGTGGACTTGAACATCCTATGGTTCATACTCATCACTGTTTTATTTGTCGGCTTCTTTTTTCTGGAAGGCTTTGATTTTGGAGTAGGAATTCTGCTGCCTTTCTTAGGGAAAAACGATTCAGAACGTCGAGTGATCATCAATACCATCGGACCGGTTTGGGACGGGAATGAGGTCTGGTTGATTACGGCCGGTGGAGCGATGTTTGCGGCTTTTCCTAATTGGTACGCAACCTTGTTTAGTGGTTTCTATCTGGCTTTGTTTCTGGTGTTATTCGCCTTAATTATTCGTGGCGTAGCCTTTGAATTTCGCAGCAGTGACAGTAGTCCCCGGTGGCGTAACACCTGGGATTGGATGATTTTCACAGGAAGTTTTATATCCGCTGTTCTTTGGGGCGTCGCTATGACAAATATAGTTAAGGGAGTACCCATCGACGCCAAAATGCAATACGTTGGGACCTTCTTTACCCTACTCAACCCCCATGCGATCGTGGGGGGTATAACCACACTGCTTGTTTTTATGCTTCATGGTGCGTTATATCTCAACTTAAAGACAACAGGGGAGATGGCTGAGCGGGCTTTGAAGACAGCCAAAAAGATTGGATTGGTTGCCATCCCCGTTGTTCTCCTGTTTGCCGCATTAACCTATTTCCAAACAGATCTGTTTGCTAATCTTGGGGCCGGTATTACTTTGCTAGGCGCCGGAGTAGCCCTAATCCTGGCCAATGTTTTGATACGTTCTAGTAAGGGCGGCTGGGCTTTTATTGTGAATGGCATAACCATTCTCTTATTCACAGTCGCTTTGTTTTGGGGGCTCTTCCCGCGCGTTATGGTTTCCAGTCTTAATCCGGAGTGGAGTCTAACCATCTGGAATGCCTCATCCAGCCCGTATACGATGAAGATTATGACGATCATTGCCTTGACAATGGTACCAATTATTCTTTTGTATCAGGGATGGACCTATTGGGTCTTTCGCAAACGTGTTACAGACAAAGACCTTCACTATTAAGTCAATATCCTTTAGAATAAAGGGGCAAGATATAACTTGCTCCTTTATTCTGTTTTTGGAGATGAGGAAATGTTTGATAAGCGATTAGCTCATGAGGTAAAACCTGTCTTCGGGTATCTGATCCTCGCGATTGGACTGGGCATTGGGATCGCTTTTCTGGCTGTGGCACAAGCCTGGTTTTTCTCTCGTGTCGTTGCTGGGGTATTCCTGGAAGGGGCAACGCTTAGCTCAGCCTGGAATTTCCTAATGATCATTGTCGGGATCATTGCGCTGCGGGCAGTCTTTCAATGGGCCAGTGAAGTAAGCGCTCATGAAGCGGCTTTCCGCATCAAGGCAAGTCTACGGCAACGATTAATGAGCCATATTGTCTCATTAGGGCCTGTGTATGCCCGCGGGGAAAGAACCGGAGAGTTAATCACAACGGTTGTGGAGGGGATCGAAGCTCTCGAAGATTACTTTGCAAAGTACCTTCCTCAACTTATTCTGTCCGCAGTAATACCTATGCTTATTTTAGGATTTGTGTTTCCTCTAGATTGGAAATCCGGGTTAATTCTTCTCCTGACGGGACCGCTCATTCCTGTTTTTATGATATTAATAGGGAAGCTGGCGGAGAAACAATCTCTGCATCAGTTTCAAAGTTTAAGCTGGATGAGCGCCCATTTCTTAGATATTTTACGCGGGCTTACGACGCTCAAAGTGTTTGGCCGAGCGAAAGATCAAACACGCGTCATTGAGCGAGTCAGTGATGCGTTTCGTAAAACGACACTAAGTGTGTTGCGGATCGCTTTTTTGTCGGCACTTGTTTTAGAGTTCTTAGCAACGATGAGCACAGCTTTAGTGGCTGTAACCATTGGGTTACGGCTTGTTTATGGTACACTCTCTTTTTCTGCGGGTTTGTTTCTCTTACTTCTTGCTCCGGAATTTTACACGCCCTTAAGAACGCTCGGCCTAAATTTCCACGCTGGGTTGTCGGGGATGAACGCAGCGGGTCGGATCTTTGAGATTCTGGATACCCCTTTGCTGAGTGGAGAGGTGAACATTAAAGAAATAGATGTCCTAAGGAGACAAGAGTTATCCTCCGATTTCCACATTTCCTTACAACACGTGTGCTTAACGTATCAGGCGGGCGAGGTACCAGCCTTAAAAGATATAAACCTCTCGTTATTTTCTGGTGAGAGAGTGGCTCTCGTGGGCCCTAGTGGTGCAGGCAAAACATCGATTGCAGAAATTTTACTGCGTTTTATAGACCCTTCTGAGGGGAATATCTTAGTGAATGGAGCGTTACTCAAGACTATTACGTTCAATAATTGGCGTGAACAAATTGCCTACGTACCACAAACACCCTATCTCTTTGCCGGGAGTATTGCGGATAATATTCACTTCGCCAGGCCTTCTGCAACCATCGAAGAAGTTAGGAGTGCGGCTCAGAAGGGGTTAGCCGATGAGTTCATTTTGGCTCTTCCTGACGGTTATAATACGCTTCTTGGCGAAGGAGGCACTCGCTTAAGTGGTGGACAGGCCCAGAGGATTGCCATTGCTCGAGCTATATTGAAAGAGGCACCCTTACTTATTTTAGATGAAGTAACGTCTTCTCTGGATCCCGCTAGTGAGTCTACTGTTCAGCAAGCCCTGAAGCGACTAATGCAGGGAAAGACCACGTTGATTATCGCCCATCGGCTGAGTACTGTTCGTCAAGCCGATCGGATCTTAGTGTTAGACAAGGGGCAGATTGTGGAACAGGGCAACCACAGGGAATTGATGAGTGAGCAGGGACTCTATTTCCGAATGGTCTCAGAATATCGAGGGCAACACCTATGAAGAGTATAACGTGGTTGATTCATTTGATGTTACCGAACTGGCGAAGAATTCTGCTTGCTTTAATTTTAAGTACGTTGACGATTACGAGCCATATCGGCTTAATGGCGACGTCCGCCTATCTTCTAGCCCGAGCTGCTCTTCATCCTCCTATCCTGGATTTAATGGTAACTATCGTCGGAGTTCGTTTTTTTGGACTCTCACGCGCAGTCTTTCGTTACTTAGAACGTTATGTGTCCCATGACGTGACGTTTCGAGTCTTAAACCAAATTCGGGTAAAGTTTTATCAAGGGTTAGAACCTCTCGCCCCGGCTCGGTTGTTGAACTACCGGAGTGGTGATTTGCTTAGTCGGATTGTAGCGGATGTTGAAATTCAGCAAAACTTTTATTTGCGCGTGTTTGCGCCACCGTTCGTGGCGTTATTGGTCCTCGTTGGATATGGATTCTTTTTAGCGCGGTATGATTTTCGGTTTACCTGTATTCTTGCGGGATGTTTTCTGGTAGCGGGACTTGTGATACCGTGGGCAATAAAAGGCCTGAGTCAAGGGGTTGGACGTCAGATGGTCGTTCTCAGGGCCGAGCTGAACACACAGGTGGCCGATAGCCTTATGGGAATGACGGAACTAATAGCATATGGTCAAGCCCAAGCACACTTGGCTAGAATTCAGCAAACAGGTAAGAAATTGGTGAAGGAGCAACGTAAGATCGCAGGACTTGCTGCATTTTCCTCGGCTCTGACGGGGCTGGTCGCCAATCTGGGACTGTGGCTCGTTCTCGTGCTCGGGATACTTCTCGTGGAAAAAGGTCAGTTGAGTGGAGTGAACTTAGGAATGGTCGCTCTGGGGACCTTCAGCAGTTTTGAAGCGTTGTTCCCTTTAGCCCTAGTCCCTTATCATATGGAACAAAGTCGTACCGCAGCCGATCGTTTGCTGGAGTTGATTGAGACTGAACCTGCCGTACAAGATTCTGGGGCAGATTCTCCCCAACCGAAGGGCATGGATTTTTCCTTCCAAGATGTAAGCTTCAGGTATGAACAAGCTGAACCATGGGCGTTAAAACGTCTTACGTTTTCTATTCCTCAAAATGGTAGGGTGGCGATCGTCGGACAGAGTGGCGCTGGTAAAACCAGTATTGTGAATCTTCTTCTTCGCTTTTGGGACTACGACGAGGGTCAGATTAACTTGGGAGGACATTCGTTACGGGACTATACCCAGGACGATGCTCGTAGGTTTATTGGCGTGGTGACTCAACGCACGCATCTTTTCAACGCGACAATTCGAGAAAATCTACTATTGGCGAACCCAGAGGGGACGGAGGATGAATTAATTAAAGCATCTCAGCAGGCTAAGCTCCATGATTTTATCCTGACTTTGCCCCAAGGGTATGACAGCTACGTCGGGGAAGGCGGATTCAAACTTTCGGGGGGACAGAGACAGCGTTTGGCCATCGCCCGTGTCTTATTAAAAAATGCCCCAATACTAATACTTGACGAAGCCATGGATGGGCTTGATCCCTTAACAGAACGGGATGTTATGGATGAAGTCATTCAACTCATGGAAGGGCGTACCACCTTAGTGATAACGCATCGACTTCCTGGCTTAGAGAAAATGGATGAGATTCTCGTGCTCGATCAGGGCAAGATTAGTGAACGAGGGAAGCATGCAGAGTTGCTTCTCAAAAAAGGGCTTTATCATAAGCTGTGGGAGATAGAGGGCTAATCTTCGCTTTCACTTCCTTGTTCTAGGAGGGCTTGGGCTTCATGGGCTGGCAGGGTCTGTACGTTTTTAAGCTTTCGTGCAATCGTTCGAGACTTTCTAGTAGCCGTTTCGATAGTGTTACTTGCTTCCTGAAGTTTCTTCTGCGTTTTTTCCAGGACCTCCACAAACTTGCCGAATTCTGTTTTCACGGCGCTCAATAAGGTCCATACTTCGCTCGAACGCTTTTCTATTGCTAGAGTTCTGAATCCCATTTGTAGGCTATTGATGAGGGCCGCTAGGGTTGTTGGCCCCGTTATGACAACTTTGTACTGCCTTTGAAGGATTTCGCATAAGCCAGGTCGACGTAAGACCTCTGCATATAATCCTTCAACAGGTAAGAATAAGATACCAAAATCCGTGGTATTTGGGGGATCAATATATTTGTCATGAATCTTTTTCCCTTCCAGCTTAATGCGGTTTTCTAAGGATTTACCGAGTTCCTCAATCCGTGGGAGGTTGGCTTGATCCTGTGCATCGATTAAGCGTTCATAATCTTCCATAGGGAATTTCGCATCGATTGGCAGCCAAATGATACTGTCATGACCGTCCCGGGCAGGGAGCTTGATGGCAAATTCAACACGGTCGTTACTGCCTACCTTGGTTATAACATTTGTGGCATATTGATCAGGAGTGAGAATTTGCTCCAACAAATTCCCCAGTTGAATTTCCCCCCAAATGCCTCGAGTTTTAACATTAGTTAGGACTTTTTTTAAGTCTCCGACGCCGGACGCTAAGGTTTGCATTTCCCCAAGCCCTTTATGCACTGCCTCTAAACGTTCACTGACCAACTTAAAGGATTCGCCTAAGCGTTTCTCAAGGGTGGCGCTGAGTTTTTCGTCCACAGTTGCCCGCATTTGATCCAGTTTCTGTCCATTATCTTGTTGAATGAGCAGAAGCCGTTCTTCCACTGTTTTGCGTAATTGTTCTAATTTTTGATCATTCGTTTTGGTTAAGGAGCCTAACTGAGTAGCGAAAATGTCTAATTGGTTGCGTTGAAGATTGGCGATTTCAGCCATACGCGCGAGAATAGATTCGTTGAAGGAATGGACCGACTGGTTTAGTTCTTCACGGACTTGTCGGGCGTTTAAAGTGGATTCTTCTCGATTTTTGGAGATTTCCCCATTGACAAGTCGTTCGTTCCGTTCGAGGTTTTTCTCTAATGAAAGGAACTTACTTTCAAACTTTACCAATGGGGTTTGAGACGAACGAATCAATAACATAATAAGTAAAATGATAACAAGGCCAATAAGGATCATTAAACCAATGAGTAACTGTTCTGTCATAAAAAATTCCTCCTGATAGGCAGTTTGTTCTTAATGAATACTTTATCATACTGGAAGGACATTATTGTGTAAAGGATGTCTTTACGGTCACTTGGAATGATTGTTCCTGAAAATCTTGGATTGACTTAAACAATGTTACGTGTTAGATTATATAATAATTACATAGTGTTACGGGCAGGGGAGCTGGAAAGGCCGGCTGAGATTTAGACACTATAAGGTCTAAGACCCTATGAACCTGATCTGGATAATGCCAGCGTAGGTAAGCAATTTTACTCTTTTACGAAGTTAAAAGAGCACAAACCCTATTCTGGGGGTATGTGCTCTTTTATTATATTTAGGGAGGTCACCATGAAAAATGTACTTACCATAGCTGGTTCAGACTGTAGCGGTGGAGCAGGAATCCAAGCGGATTTAAAAACGTTTGCTGCTCACGGAGTTTACGGAATGAGCGTGATTACGGCTGTCACCGCTCAAAATACCCAAGGAGTCTTTGCGGTAGAGGATATGTCAAGAGACGTCATAGCCAAACAAATCGAGGCAATATTTGACGATATTCAGGTCGACGGTGTAAAAATAGGAATGGTTTCCCAAGTCCAGACCATTGAAGTGATCGCCGAACAGTTGAGACATTATTCACCTAAAATAATCGTTCTGGACCCTGTCATGGTATCTAAAAGCGGATACCATTTGTTAAATAAGCTGGCGGAAGCAACACTGATTAAGGAATTATTGCCCCTGGCGATGATTGTTACGCCTAATATTCCTGAGGCAGAGGTTATGACCAACAGGTCAATTAGTACGCTCAAACAAATGGAAGAGGCTGCCAAAGCTATTTATCAAATGGGGGCTAAAAACGTCCTTCTTAAGGGGGGACACCTGGAGCTTGAAGCGACGGACATCCTCTATGATGGACGAGAATTTAGTTATTTTTCCGCTCCTAGGATTGCTACCAAAAATACCCACGGCACTGGCTGTACTTTATCCTCAGCGATTACCTCTAATCTAGCGCTTGGATATACATTGAATCAGGCTGTGGTAGAGGCTAAGGAATACATTACCATTGCGATTCAGCATTCATTAAAAATTGGCAAAGGCGTTGGACCAACCCATCACTTTTATACTCTTTACAAGAAGGCGGGATTAATTAAGTGAGCAGCTCTACTGAAAACAACTTATCTATGTTCAACTTTACAACCCTTTGGTTTGGTGCAGCAATTTCTGTGGCCGAAATTTTAGCTGGCGGTCTACTTGCTCCTCTGGGCTTTAAGATGGGGTTTTTGGCGATATTGCTTGGTCACTTAGTAGGAACAACGCTTCTGGTATTGGCAGGAGTCATCGGAACAACAGAAAGGATCCCAGCCCTAGTGTCTACTAGAATATCCTTCGGTTCATATGGTTCTTACGTCTTCTCAGTGTTAAACGTTTTACAGTTACTAGGTTGGACCGCCGTTATGATTATAGTGGGGGCACGGTCGGTTAATGAGATTACAAAAACTTTGTGGTCCTTTGACCATTTGACAGTTTGGAGCCTAATCATCGGCGCCTTCATTATGCTCTGGATTTGGTTGGGGAAAGATATGGGCTGGAAAAAAGCAAACAATATGGCTGTTATTTTATTATTTATGTTGACAATGGTCTTGAGTGTTATCATCTTCCGCAACCATGAGTTGTTTAGTAAGATAGGTTCAGGGGATATGCCGTTCGGTTTAGGCTTGGAATTAGCCGTTGTCATGCCCTTATCTTGGTTGCCCTTGATCTCGGACTATACTCGATTTGCCAAGACGAAACGTGGGGGGGCATGGGGCAGCTGGTTAGGTTATTTTTTTGGTAGTTGCTGGATGTACATGATTGGGTTGGGTGCTGCCATAGTCTATTCCAATCCGGACCCCTCAACCATGCTTTTAGCAGTGAATCTTGGTCTAGTAGCCTTAGGCATTATCGTCTTGGCGACGGTAACAACCACCTTTCTCGATGCCTATTCAGCGGGCGTCACTTTATTGAATATATTTCCTAAATTGAATGAAAAGTTCGTTGCCTTAATAATGACTGCGATTGGAACAGCCCTAGCAATTATCGTCAACATTGAGGGATATGAGAGTTTTCTCTATGCCATTGGATCAGTCTTTGCGCCCCTATTTGCCATCCTGTTGACAGATTATTTCCTTCTAAAGAATAAAAAGATTCAGGCTAATCTCTTAGTAAACTGGGGAACACTTTCTCTCTGTGCCTTAGGAACGATGTTATATTATCAGTTTATCAATTTGAATTTTGTCCTGGGGGCCACCATTCCGGTTATGCTAATCATCAGCATAATACATTTAATCACATGGAGGTTGACGAGCAAATGGACATTCGTGAGAAAATATTTGCAAACTTGAGTTCGGTTAAAGAAAAAAGCCCCTTGATTCATCATATTACCAACTATGTGACCGTCAACGACTGTGCAAATGTTGTTCTAGCCATTGGCGGCTCTCCAGTCATGGCGGATGATCTAGAAGAAGTCGCCGAAATGGTTGGCTTTGCCTCTGCCCTCGTTCTCAATATTGGCACTCTAAATTCCAGAACCATTGAAAGCATGCTGGTCGCAGGAACACGGGCGAAGGCGTTGGGTATCCCGGTGATCTTAGATCCAGTAGGAGTGGGGGCGACAAAGCTGCGAACCAAGACTGCTGAAAAATTAATTAGAGTGCTGAAACCGGAGGTGATTCGGGGGAATATGTCCGAAATCATGGTTTTAGCCGGTCAAAATGTGGCAATCAAGGGCGTTGATTCGGTTGCAGACGAACAAGGTAGTTCTGTCATTGCAAAAAACTTAGCTTCAAATTTAAACTGCATTATTGCTATCACAGGAAAAACCGATGTCGTTTCTGATGGACGTCAAGTCTGTAGGCTGAATAATGGACATCGAATGTTAGCAGACGTCACCGGTACTGGGTGCATGACAACTTCTTTGGTGGGAACCTTTTGCGGCGTAACGAAAGATTACTTCACCGCTACGATTGCAGGAATAATATGTATGGGACTAGCAGGACAGTTTGCTCAGGCTTCGCTACAGCTGGGAGAAGGGATCGGAACATTTAGAGTTAGGTTACTGGATAGTATCTACAATTTGACCCCTGAAATACTAGCGAGAGAAGGCAAAATCAGTGATAAGTGAAGCGACGGTGGATTACAGTCTGTATCTGGTTACGGATCGAGAATTGCTCGGTAAGAGGGATTTGGTAGACAGTATAGAACAAGCGATTCAGGGCGGGGTAACGCTCGTTCAGCTGCGGGAAAAATCTGTTTCTACGTTGGAGTTCTTACAATTGGCTTTAAGGGTAAAAGAGATAACCTCTCGTTATCATATTCCCTTGATTATTAATGACCGTTTAGATATTGCTCTGGCGGTTGATGCTGAGGGTCTACATGTAGGACAAGATGATCTCCCCATGCTAAAAGCTAGGGAGCTTTTTCCTAATAAAATCATTGGAGTCTCCGCAAGTACCTTGGAGGAAGCCCTTTTAGCCCAAGAACAAGGCGCAGACTATATAGGGGTTGGAGCCATTTTTAGCACAACCACTAAAACTGATGCTTCAGAGGTCAGTCTGGAACAATTAAAACTCATTAATACATCTGTCACAATACCTGTGGTTGCGATTGGCGGAATTAAGAAGGAGAACCTACAACAAGTTATGGCGACCGGTATTGACGGAGTTTCTGTTGTATCGGCTATTTTGACTGCGAAAAATATTTTAGAGGCTACAAAGCAGTTAAAACAACTCCTGATTTAAGGAAACTTGACAACGATATATATTTTGTTATAATAAGATATAATCATTAAAGTGAAAATATTCAGTTATCCAGGACTTGTTGGTAGCGTGCTAGGTAAAGTTTCGATTCATTCGAAGGTTTAAGCATTGCAATCATTTAAGCAAATGCTGAATTTCGGAGAGTTGGAGCCACCTAGAGGGTGGTTTTTGTCGTTTAGATAGAAAGATTTCCCGCAAAGTTCCTCCTAGTCAGTCTGTCTGAGTTAAGTCTTCCTTAGCGGTGGTCAGTTGGTTGTCAATAGAACTAGTGGAGGATTTGTCCAGATTAGTTTCCTCACCTATAGTTGCTTTTAGTGGTTTATTTTCTGAGTCGAGGTTAAAGTATTTACCCTTACTGGTTTAGTTTCTCAGAACGCGAGATATGATTAGTTTTGTTTGCTTAGTTGTAAGGTGCATTAGCTACTAGCCTTTTTCACTCCGGTAAATGATTGTTCGGTAATGCTAGGTTTAAGATTAATCTAGAGCCGTGTATCCATTAATTCTTGAGGAACTTTGCGGGATTCATTTAGAAATTAAAGCCACCATTGAGTGGCCTTTTCTTTTGCCGATTAATCCATTATAATTAGTTTAATTGGGGACAGAAAAGGAAAGAAACACCAATGTTAATACGTTATGAGGGCAGGCCATTGGAGGGAATTGTGGTTGAAGAACGACAAGAAACGTGTTCGACAGTCAGTAAGATTGTGAAAGTAAGAATATTGCGCAGAAGAATAGTTGGTACCCCACAAGCCGGTGAAATTGTAGGTTTCGATTGCGCCTCCTTAAGTTCGTCTTGTGAGGCGAAATGTAGTTATAAGCAATTAATGGATGACTATTAATTAAAATTTTTACATTTGCGGTGACGTAGGATAATTTATATTAAAGTGATAATTTATTATATTAGTTTTAGAAGTGGATTACATGACAGAGGGCGGAGAACTATGAAAAAATTATTACATGTTAAATTATCACTAACTATATTTATTACGCTTATTGCCATGAGCTTATTAATCGCAAGTAAGTTTGAATTTACCCAAATGACAAGACCGCAACCTGTATTTGCTGATGGCACTCCAAGCGATACTGGCCCTACAGAAGAGATATCTGATGCAGTGAAACATATGATTGAGAGCTCCACAAATACAACTTCGATGGCTCAACTGCGAAAGTTTCCCTACCCGTATGACGCGATGTTGGCGATTTCATCCGACGTAGACTATGCAACAGTGGAGGAGTTTGAGACGTATCATCAATTTCTCAATACTTTGGAGCAAACATCTCACGGACCAGGGCTTGGGTTAGATATAGGTGATTCATCTTGGTTTTATGTAGCGAATGATAGTTTAATGAACATTGACAAAGAGGAACATAAAGTAGAACATTCTATGTCTTATTTTCAGGGATTAGATTCTAATACGCTTAAGGATGCTGACAAAATCACTCATTACTATAAAGTAGGTTGGATTGATTCACTCCATTCATTCGGCGATTTTTCCCGAAGCGATCAGGGCATTAAATTTACCCGTGCTTTAGCAGTTGATGCTTGGAAGGCTATGAACGACAGCGGATTTAAACCTAAAGTATGGATTAATCACGGTTCAGAAAGCAATGTGCAAAATTTTGGAGCCTATAATCCTAACAACCTTTTTAAATACCAGGCCGGTGATGATCCAAAATCCCCATACTATCATACAGACTTAACGTTAGATAACGGCATTCGTTATGTATGGAACTCCATCGGAATGAGCCAATTTTCTTATGATAATCCCTTATTTCCCATAAAGCTGCGGGATGGAAAGCAAGTATGGGGCTTTAATAGGTATACCCATGACGTCGTCAATGGCAAGTATGATTGGACGTGGGCAACCCATGAACTTCATCGTCAAATTACGGAAAAACG
>DHWG01000167.1 GCA_002413075.1 Desulfosporosinus sp. UBA5188
GATAGATAGAGATCGACCCCATAGGCCTTTAGCTTAATATCTTTCATACGAGCCATCCCTAGTAACACATCAAACATAGTTTTCTTTAATGATTTTCGACTGATCCCGAAACCCTCTGCTAGCTGCCCTTGAGGATCAAGATCAATAGCGGCTACTTTATAGCCTAAATTATGTAGACCAACACTCATATTTATTGCTGTAGCCGTCTTTCCAACGCCGCCCTTTTGAGTGACAACAGATATAATTCGAGCTCTCTTGTCTTTAGTGGCTTCCCACTTTTGAGTATCAACGGCAATGTCGCTAGCCTTCTTCTCATTAGTGACTGCCCGCTTTTGAATGTCAACAGCTTTAGGCTTAGCTTGCTTCTCATTTGAAGTTCCCCATTTTTGGGTAAAAACTGATATAGGCCTAGATTTTTTCTCATTAGAGACCCCCCATTTTTGAGTATCGACAGCTATATCCCTGGCCATCTTCTCATTAGTGGTTGCGCCCTTTTGAGTATCATTGGCTATAGGTCTAACTTTCTTATCATTAGATGCTCCCCATTTTTTCGGAGTTTCTACGGATGTATACCTATCTTTCCTCATGAGTGATTCCCTCCTTCTTATATGGTATATTTTACCATATAAGAAGGAGGGAATCAATTGTAAACTAGTAAGCTAGCTTGCTTTCATGTGTAAAATAACTTACCTAGCTACATTAGCTTTTAAATCATTGTAAAAAGCCCTCCGTTAGGAAGGCCTTCAAAGCTTATATTCCCGGCTCCATAGTTTCCTCACTCAAGTGGTACACACGCATTCGAGCTGCTCTCTTTTGCTTCTTTTCTAGTTTCTTTTGTTTGATGGCCAACGTTGTTGCTGCTGTTGCCACTTCACACTTAACCTGGAATTCCGCGACATCTTTTAACTCTTGGCTACGTTCCGCAGATTTTAGCCCTTGCTGCAAAAGCTTCTGTCTCATGCTTAATTTTTGCTTATGTACGTCCTTGCTATTAGCCCATTGGTTGGTTTTAGATAAGACCGATTCTATAGGCCGATCGTCTTTAAGATCTATGGCTTCACGTTTGCGCTCAAATTGATGGCCATGACAGACAGAGCAAGTTCTCTTTTTTAAGGCTATCCAATATATAATGTAAACTCCCGCACCAATGATCCAAAGACAATTTAATAGAAACCAGGCAAAGCTGAACTTCTTAGTAGGATTAACGTTTTGTCCGCACGTTGTACAATATTTCATCTATATTACTCCCTCCCTTGTAAGCTGCGTATGCAAGAAAGATACAATATACCGTAACACCCACAATATACGCCTATTAGTTAATACGCGAAGTAGCAAACTCTGCTACAAAACCAACGCCTCTTCAATCCACACCTATTCCGGAGTCATCTTTATAAGTTACTGACACGATGCTTGTTCCTTCAATATTTACTGGAAACACTCTTGAATTTCCGACGCTTTTATTAAAAACTCTGTCAGGATAGTTCCCCGTACTAGAAACCCGTTTTTCTTCTTTAGGCTTACCCAACTCTTTAAAAAGATTGATCATGGTTATGCTCAACAATCCTAGAGCCATTACCCACCACTTCAGGTTAATAAGACTCACAAATAAAAGCAGCATAATAAGGGAAACCCATAGTAAATGTTTCCTTGTTCCGCTAGTTAGCTTTCTGTTCATTCTGGCGCACCTTTTCTTCCTTCAGCTCTAGCTGAGTTAGCTTACCATACCCATCACTCTGAATTTATCAGCAAGAATTGCGATGAATTCAGAGTTGGTGGGTTTTTGGCGATCAACATTCATAGAATATCCAAAAATCTGTTTGAGAGTTTCGGTATGACCACGCTCCCAGGCTAACTCTATTGCATGACGAATGCCACGTTCTACCCGACTGGAGGCAGTATCATACTTTTTCGCAACGTCAGGATAAAGTTCCTTGGTGACGGCCCCTAACAACGAGACATCCTCCACCACCATCAATATGGCTTCTCGAATATATTGGTACCCTTTAACATGGGCAGGAATCCCAATTTTGTGCATCACATTGGTCACTTCGGAGAATAGATTAAGCTTACTTCCGCCGGTTGTCACTATGGGCGAAGTCGTTGAATACTGAGTTGGAGCCGATGACGGTAGATCCTGCGTTAAGGCTCTAATTCGCTTGCCCAGAATTTCCAGATCAAAGGGTTTTAGAATAAAATAATCCACGCCGAGCGTCATCGCCTGATGAGTAAGAGATTCCTGTCCAAAAGCCGTTAGCATGATAATTTTAGGTCGCGTCGTCGTTGTTCGAGCATTAAGTCGTTCCAAGACGCCTAAGCCATCCAGACTTGGCATCACTAAGTCAAGAATGATTAGATCCGGTTCCCGAGTTTGAATAAGTTCCATGGCTTCTAAACCGTCATGAGCCTCACCAACGATGCTTAGATCGTCTTGATCTTCAATATATGTCTTTAGTAGATTGCATAAATTCCGGTTATCATCCACGACAATAATTTTTGTTTCCTTACCCATTCCAACATCCCGCCTTCAATTTTAATCATTGATAGTTGCTCTTTCAACTATTAAGCTTTTTGTCTTCTGCGCAATAATTTGTATTTCTTAGCCTTTCGCCAACATCCCGCCTGAACAGGTAACGTCCTGTTCACAGTTTCTCTTTTCAAAGCGGTTCCTGACGGCAACGTAATTATACGTTAAAG
>DHWG01000102.1:0-228 GCA_002413075.1 Desulfosporosinus sp. UBA5188
ACCGATTACCGCGTCACCGGAAACGACGAAAACCCCGGCAATTAAGGCCGGTTTTTTCGTCGTTTACGCAATTAAAGCGAGCCATGTCACGGCCCTCACACAAACAAAAACAGCGTCGGTTGTTATTTCCGCTAACGCTGCCTCTTTCTCATCCTTATGTCTTTAAATATCCGAAAGGCCTAAACTAATTTCAATAGCTTGGTCGACTCTAAGCATCACTTCTTCATC
>DHWG01000102.1:367-7166 GCA_002413075.1 Desulfosporosinus sp. UBA5188
ACTCTAAGCATCACTTCTTCATCCAAAACAGCTACTTTTTCTTTCAGACGACTTTTATCAATCGTCCGAATCTGCTCTGTCAAAATGACGGAATCTCGTTCCAAACCACTTCGCTTAGCTCGTACTTCGACGTGAGTCGGTAATTTTGCTTTTGCAATCTGAGAAGTAATTGCAGCAATAATTGTCGTCGGGCTGAATTGATTCCCGATGTCATTTTGAACCACGAGGACTGGACGAGTTCCTCCTTGTTCTGAGCCGACGACGGGGTTAAGTTCTGCGTAATAAATTTCCCCACGTTTTATGATCATCTCTGATTAGCCACCATCGTTTCTTCATAGTACTCTAATACTTCTTGTTCCGTAGAAAATAACTCCTTAGCTATCGACAAATTCAGCTGCGCCATCTCCAGGTACCCCTTACGCATCTGCTCGTGGATTCCCTTTTTCCGGCGTTCATAAAGTATGCTGTTAAGTGCTTCTCGAATGAATTCGCTACGATTGCGTTTCTCGACTGTTACGATTACGTCCACTTCCGCAAGCAAACCCTCCGGCAAACTAATCATAATCCGCTTACTTTCTGCCACATTAGCACCCCCAAGTCATTTAGCTAGCTAAAGCTATACTCTATTATAGACAGTAATGCAAAAAAGTGTCAACGAACTATACTGATAAATTAGCCTAAAACCCTTGTAAAACAGGCTATTTCAGCATGTAATTTATGGTAACAGGTGAATATATGGTTAATTTCCTATAAACAGCATGTACTAAAGATAGTGTAACAGTATATCACCCATGCTATACTGTTATCTGCCATAAATCAACCACCCGTTTGATTTACAGCTTACTTCATGAGCCTTTTCACCATGGCCTGATGGGCTAATTCTTCCAGGCTGTCATCGAGTTCCGTTAAGGGATCGTCCGATCCGCGCCGTTTTAAGGCTAGTTCCAACAACAAATCAGCAAGACGTGGATTTTTAGGGAGAAGTGGGCCGTGCAAATACGTGCCGAAGACATTCCGGTAACGGACGCCTTCTTCACCGTCATCCCCGTTATTCCCATTCCCAAATAAGACTTTACCTAAAGGCGTGACCCCTTCACCCAAATACGTTTTACCTGAGTGATTTTCGAAGCCAACCAAGGTCTTCCCATTAATTTCGACCACAACATTACCAATTAGGCGTTTCTCACCAGCGATGGTCCAGATGTCTATGATGCCCAAGAACTGAAGTATTTTTCCATTGGCCATTTGATAGTCTCTGCCCAACATTTGATACCCGCCACAAATAGCAAGAACAACCAGTCCGTTCTCTATGGCCTTCCGGAGTTCCTTTTCATGCCGCATCAAATCTTGAACCAGCAGGCCCTGTTCGCGATCAGAACCCCCACCAAGAAAGAGAATATCCATCCCCATGAAGTCCAAATCTTCACCCAAAGAAGCTTGTTGAATCACTGGCTCAATCCCTCGCCAACGGCAGCGGGCCGCCAACGCTAAAATATTCCCTCGGTCTCCATATAGATCGAGTAAATCTGGATATAGATGACATATATTTAAGTTCATGAGTGCGCCCCCTCTCCAGCCGCTTTAGCCTTGGGACGAGACAATCCCCCGTTTTGTTGACGACTTTCTAGTAACCCACGCAGCGGAAATAACAAAGTATAGGTGGGACATATAAAAGCCACCTCTTCCACGGCTCTGTTTGCTTGCAAACCATCAAGCGCCTCAGTCAAAGTATGTTCAATCACAAGCTTCTCGACGGGCACTCCAGCATATTTAAGCCTCAAGGCGATGTCCTCTGCACGGAGCCCTGTGCAAATCACTTGTTTGATACTCGCTTCATACATCCCTAATCGTTCAAAATTAACATCCCATAGCCATGAAATATCCCGTCCATCAGCCGCTAAATCATTAATTCCAATTAGAATACGAAGGGGTTTATCAACTCCCAGCATCGTCTGAATGACTTGGTCAAACCCTGTAGGGTTTTTTACCAAAGTTAACGTGATCTCCCCGTCCGGCAAATAAAAACGTTCCATACGTCCAGCTTGAGGGATGAATTCCCTCAAGCCTTTTTCAATCAATTCATCGCTAATCTTCAGTTGCCGCGCTGCGGTCAGTGCTGCCAGCGCATTGTACAGATTATAGTACCCTTGCAAAGATAAGGTAAAGGGCGTCTCACCCACCTGAAACAGAAGCAGTCCCTCGACCAGCCGAACATTCTGCGCCAGAATTTCAGGCTCTAGGCGGTGAAATCCGCAGCCTGTACACTTGAAAATTCCCAATTGTCCATAATGAAAAAGCGTATAAGTCAGTTCAGTGCCGCAGACTGGGCAAAACCTTGCCTCCCGTGTTTCCTGACTCTCACTTCGGCTATCCGGCGTACGTTCCACGCCATAATAAATCACCGGCTCATGATCCGTGCCAAACTGGGCAACCAAAGGATCATCCGCATTTAACACTAGGACCGTTTCTTTTGGCAGAGACGCTCTGACCATACGAACCGTGGTATCTAACTCCCCGTAACGATCAAGCTGATCTCGAAAGAAATTGGTCACAATCGCCAAAGTGGGTGTCACTTGCTCGCAAAACTTAGGCACTGTCGCCTCATCCACTTCGAGTAACGCTAAACTCGCCCGGGAATAGCCGTTCCAGCGCGTATTCTGAATTAAAGCCCCTGTAATACCAGTCACGAGGTTCGCGCCAGCCTGGTTAAAGGCGAATTTTTCTCCGGATTGACGTATGATGCTCGCCAGCAGATTAGCGGTCGTTGTTTTCCCATTAGTCCCAGTAATCATAATAATCCCATCCGTATAAGCCACGCTCAGGTGCCTCATGATCTCGGGATCAAACCATTGAGCGATTTTCCCAGGTAAGGTTGTCCCCTTTTTCCCGGCCACTAACAGCCCCTTTGTAATAAGTTTACCTGCCCATAAGGCAAACCAAAAACGCCACGTTCTCTTCATCCTATCTCCTTAAATCCTAATTGCCTATAGGAAAGTTACTTCAGGTGATGTCAACTGATTCTAAAGTTTAGTTTAGTTTAGTTTAGTTTAGTTTAGTTGAACTGATCCTGAGACTATCCGCTACGGTTAGCTATCTGATAAATTATAGCACTCTTACTGCTATTATCAACCAATATTGGTATAAAACAAACCAATTTGCTCAAGACCCAGTCCTTTTATTGTTGATCGACCTTGGAAAGGGCATCTATGCACCTGTGGTGAAACAATTGTCAAAATGAGCACGATGCCTCACGCCCCACCTGACAGGTTAATGAAAACCCCTCCTGACCGTACAATAAGATCAGGAGGGGTAAGGGTTACTTTAATAAAAGGGTTTAAAGCCATTGATACTTTGACCAACAAACAAATCAAGCATGGGGCTAAGCATGAAACTCAAGAAAACTCTAAATCCTTCGGCTAAGACCAAGGTCACGCCAATACGAAGTAGAAGACGCGCCCGCCAAGATGTGGATCGTCGTAAGATCCCTTCAAAATCAAGGGCTCCAGCAGCACCCCACCCAAGGACCAGGCAAAGAACAAAGAATACATAACTCATCCAAGTGCTCGGATCAAACACAGCCTCACCCCCTTAGCCAAAACCTATGACGCTTCAGAGGGTTTTATGTTTATGTAACCTAGTCTTTGCTGTTATTCACCTGTCAGTCTCTCCATATTCACTACTACCTTTTTACGTTGGTCTCCGTAACCCAGCCAGAGACTTCGCTTTAGCATAAGCGAATCCTTCAAGCGAGTGGCTACCAAACTATGTGAAAGCGCGACATGCATAGCGGGGCTGAGCACACGACGTGCGAAGCCGACCACTGAGCCAAGACTCGAACAGGACGTTCGAGATTAGAGCGCCGCCATGGATGGCAAGGCGCCGTGATGGCGAATTTTCGGGCACCCCGCCCTCATTCACAAAGCGATTGAACAACTAGTTTGGTCCACGAGCTTGAGAATGAGCGGTGCTAAATCGAAGTCGATCTACTTGAGCACGCTCTTCCCCATAAGGAATTTATCGACTTCCCGTGCCACAAGCTTTCCTTCTTGGATCGCCCAAACAACGAGACTCTGCCCTCTTCTCATGTCGCCAGCGGTAAATACTTTCTCCACATTGGTCTCGAAAACTTCGTATTCCGCTTGCACATTGCTCCTAGCATCTCGCTCCAGCTTTAGCTCACTCGGGATCGTATCTTCGGGACCTAAAAATCCCATGGCCAGTAACACAAGGTCAGCTTTCCATACCTTTTCACTGCCCGGAACTTCTTGAGGAACATTTCTCCCTGAGGCATTCTTAACCCAGGTGATATCGACAGTTTGAACTTCCTTGACCTCACCGCCCTCATTTCCGACCATCTTTTTCGTAGAGATGAGGTAATGTCTGGGATCTTTTCCATAGAGGTTTATAGCCTCCTCCTGTCCGTAGTCCACTTTATGCTTCATGGGCCATTCCGGCCATGGATTAGATTCTTCTATTCGCTCTTTAGGCGGTTCAGGCATAATTTCAAACTGGTAGACGCTCTCGCAACCATGACGTATAGAGGTGGCGACACAGTCAGTTCCTGTATCCCCTCCGCCAATGATAATGACATTCTTACCCTTGGCGCTAATATAGTTGCCGTTCAAAAGATCAGAGTCAAGCAGGCTTTTTGTATTCTCCTTCAGAAAGTCTATTGCAAAGTGAACGCCCTTAAGGTCTTTCCCTTCAACCTCCAGCCCCCGTGACTTAGTTGCCCCTGCACATAGCACAACGGCTTCATACTGATCGACCAGTTCCTGAGCAAGGATGTCTTTGCCCACCTCTGTATTCAGCACAAATTGGATTCCGGAGGCCTTCATGAGTTCCAGGCGTCTTTCCACAAACTGCTTTTCCAGCTTCATGTTGGGTATCCCGTACATCAACAGTCCGCCAGCTCTGTCGCTTCTCTCGTAAACCGTCACGTCATGCCCTACCACATTTAAATAATAAGCGGCCGACATCCCTGCTGGGCCTGAACCGATCACCGCGATTTTCTTTCCAGTTGCTTTGGCTTTTTTCGCGACGACCCAGCCTTCAGCAAAGGCTTTCTCAATGATTTCATATTCGATACTGCTGATTGTAACGGACTCCATAATATGGCCTTCTGTACATGACCCTTCACAGGGTGCAGGACAAACTCTTCCCGTAAATTCTGGGAACGGATTGGTTCTTATCAGCCTTTTGTAGGCGTCCTCCCATTGTCCTTTATAAACCAGTTCGTTCCAATCCGGTATAAGATTGTGCGCAGGACATCCCGCTGCCATGCCGTTTAATAGTACACCGCCATGGCAAAAAGGGATTCCGCAGTTCATACATCTTGCGCCTTGAGTTTTTACAACCTCAGGATTCTGGGGAAGCCTTAGTTCCTTCCAGTCTTGGATTCTTTCTTCTGGAGGCCGTTTCTTCGGATTGATTCTTTCATACTCTAAAAATCCAGCAGCTTTTCCCATCGTAAGTCCCACCTTAATTTCCTATAGTCCTATCGGCATCTTCAAGAAAATAACCAGTCAGTTATTTTCTTTGTTATACCTTAACCTTTACAATGCTCTTTAAAAGCCTCCATCAAGGCTTCTTCCCCGTTTAAGCCTGCCTTGTGTGCCTTCGCAATGTTTTCAAGCATGCGTTTGTAATCTTCCGGAATGACTTTAGTGAATTTCTGCGAATAGCCTTCCCAGTCAGCAATAATCTTCTTGCCCAGCGGACTGCGGGTAGCTGTAACATGTTTTTCGATCATTTTTTTGATCTCACTGAGCTCTTCCTGAGACTCAATTTTTTCAAGAAGCACCATGGACTTGTTACAATACACTTCGTCAAAGTCCAGAATATAGGCGACACCACCCGACATTCCTGCTGCAAAGTTTCTTCCTGTTTTACCCAGAACAACCACTTTACCGCCGGTCATATACTCACAGCCATGGTCACCCACACCTTCAACAACCGCTTTAATGCCACTATTCCTGACACAGAATCTTTCCCCTGCGATTCCGTTGATGTAGGCTTCTCCTGAAGTTGCGCCGTAGAAGGCGACATTTCCGATCAGAATATTTTCCTCAGGAATAAAGTCTGAACCTTTGGGAGGATACACCATAATTTTGCCACCAGAAAGACCTTTTCCTAAATAATCATTAGAATCTCCTTCTAGTTCAAGAGACATTCCTGTGGGAATAAAAGCTCCAAAGCTCTGTCCTGCTGAACCAACAAAGGTCAGTTTAATGGTATCCTCAGGAAGTCCGTTTTCACCGTAGCGCTTCGAAATTTCGCTTCCGATGATGGTTCCGACCACCCGGTCTACATTACGGATTTTCAATTTAGCCCTGATGGATTTCTGGTTTTCAAGCGCCGGTTGGCATAACCTAAGAAGCTTTTTCATATCGAGTGATTTTTCCAGCATATGGTTCTGCGACTGAGTGTTGAAGCGGCTGACATCGGCCCCCGCATACGGTTGATAGAGAATCTGAGACAGATCAAGATTCAACGTCTTCCAGTGCTTAGTCCTTTCCTTAGTTATTATTTTATCCGTGCGACCGACCATTTCATTAATCGTCCTAAAGCCCAACTTCGCCATAATTTCACGCATTTCCTGCGCGACAAACCGCATGAAGTTCTCAACATACTCAGGTTTACCGGTAAAGTTTTTCCTAAGATTTTTATCTTGAGTAGCGATCCCAACAGGACAGGTGTTCAAGTTGCAAACTCTCATCATGACACATCCTATGGCAATAAGTGGTGTTGACGCAAAGCCGAATTCCTCGGCTCCAAGCATTGCCGCAATCACAACATC
>DHWG01000102.1:7293-10640 GCA_002413075.1 Desulfosporosinus sp. UBA5188
AGCATTGCCGCAATCACAACATCCCTACCAGTCAGTAGCTTTCCATCCGTCTCCAGAATCACTCGGTCTCTTAATTTGTTGAGCACCAAGGTCTGATGAGTCTCAGCAAGGCCAAGTTCCCAGGGTAGGCCGGCATTTCGAATACTTGTTCTTGGAGAAGCGCCTGACCCTCCGTCATAGCCACTGATCAGGATGACGTCTGCTTTCCCTTTGGCTACCCCTGCAGCAATGGTCCCTACACCCACTTCAGAAACCAACTTGACGCTAATTCGTGCATCTCTGTTGGCATTTTTTAGGTCATAAATCAGTTCCGCCAAATCTTCAATCGAATAGATATCATGATGCGGGGGTGGTGATATAAGATCGACGCCAGGCGTGGAATGCCTAACCTTGGCAATTTCAGGATAAACCTTACGTCCTGGAAGTTGACCACCTTCACCAGGTTTTGCTCCCTGAGCCATTTTTATCTGGATCTCTTGAGCATTTACCAAGTAGTTGCTGGTCACACCGAAACGTCCTGAAGCAACCTGCTTAATGGAACTTTTTTTAGAGTCCCCGTTGTCCATGGCCTTGAATCGTTCGGCATCCTCGCCACCCTCACCAGAGTTGCTCTTTCCGCCCAGTCTGTTCATAGCAATCGCTAGACATTCATGAGCTTCCTTGCTGATTGAGCCATAGGACATGGCCCCGGTCTTAAATTTTCTGACAATAGAATCAACTGAGTCCACTTCTTCAATTGGAATGGTATCATCAGCATTATATTTGAAATCAAGAAGATCTCTTAGCGTGCATAGTCCTACGTCATTAACCTTTTTAGAGAAATCTTTGTAGATGGAGTAATTTCCTTCCCGGCATGCTTTTTGAAGCATATAAATGGTTTCAGGATTATAGAGATGGATTTCCCCATCCTCTTTGCACTGGAAGCATCCACCCACCTCAAGGGTTTCTGTATATGGCGAATTTTCTAGGTAGGCGCTTTCATGCCGCATTAGATTTTCTACAGCAATTTCTTCAAGTCCTATCCCTTCCACTCTTGATGGGGTCAGGGTGAAATATTTATCAATAAGCGCCTTTTTAAGACCGACGGCCTCAAAAATTTGCGATCCATGGTAGCTTCGCACGGTTGAAATACCCATTTTAGTGAGAACTTTAAGGATACCTTTAACGGAAGCCTTAATGAAGTTCTTTTGTCCCTCTTCATAAGACAGTCCGTCCAGTAACGCTTTTTCAGCAAGATCCTTAATGGTTTGATAGGCTAGATATGGATTAATAGCGGTGACACCATACCCAATCAACGTACAGAAATGATGTACTTCCCTTGGTTCGCCTGATTCCAAGACAATTCCGAGGTTGGTTCTGATCTCTTTTCTGATCAAGTGGTGGTGAAGCCCCGAAGAGGCCAAAAGTGCAGGAATTGCTGCAGAACTCGCATTGACGCCTCTGTCAGAAAGGATAATGATATTAGCCCCTTCGCTAATGGCTTTATCAGCTTCTCTGAAAATCCTGTCCAAGGCCTTCTTCATCGGCTTTGCCCCTTCTGAGGCTTTATAAAGGATGGACAAGGTCACTGTTTTAAACTTGTCATTATTAAGATGCTTAATCGTATTCAGCTGTTCATTCGTCAGGATCGGATGTTCCAAGGCTATACTGGCTGAATTTCTTTGGTCAGGCTCCAGCAAGTTCCCCGTATCCCCAAGGTTTATGCTGCTTGAAGTGACGATATCTTCTCTTATTCCGTCAATGGGTGGATTGGTGACCTGGGCAAAAAGTTGTTTGAAGTAAAGGTACAGCATCTGGGGTTTCTCAGACAAAACAGCCAGTGGAGAATCCATCCCCATGGCACCAATCGGATCAACGCCTTGTATCACCATAGGCATAATAGTTGTCGTGATATCCTCAAACGTATATCCAAAGGCTTTCTGCTGCTTAATCAGGTCCTCAGTTACTTTCTCATCCTGCACTTTCTCAACGGGTATATCGTTCAGATTAACCGTATGCCGGCTATTCCATTCTGCATAGGGATGTGAGATCGAGACACTTTTCTTGATTTCTTCATCGGTGATAATTCTCTGAGCTTCGGTATCGATCAACAACATTTTGCCCGGTTCCAGCCTACCTTTATATAAGACATTTTCAGGTTTGACGTCCATAACCCCAACCTCTGAAGCCAGGACAACCTTGTCATCTTTTGTGACATAATACCGCGAAGGCCGGAGTCCGTTTCTGTCTAGTACTCCTCCGATAATCACACCGTCAGAGAACGCCATGGCCGCAGGACCATCCCAAGGTTCCATTAAAAGGTCATGGAATTGGTAGAAGTCCTTTTTCTCCTGAGACATCAGCTCATTCTTTTCCCAAGGCTCAGGGATCATCATCATCACAGCATGCGGAAGTGACCTTCCAGTGAGGTGAAGGAATTCAAGGCTATTATCAAACATCGCTGAGTCACTGCCAGACTCATCGACGATGGGATATACTTTGGAGAGATCCTCAAAAAGCGGTGAATCGATACATTTCTGTCTCGCCTTCATCCAATTAACGTTCCCTCTGATGGTATTAATTTCGCCGTTATGAACAATATATCGATTGGGATGCGCTCTCTCCCAGCTTGGGAAAGTGTTGGTACTGAACCTTGAATGCACCATAGCCAGCGCCGACACAAAATCAAGATCTGCCAGATCAAGATAAAAACTCCTTAGTTGTTCTGCCGTAAGCATGCCTTTATACACGATGGTCTTTGAAGAGAGGCTGGAGAAGTAGAAGGTACCACCCTTGTCTTCGCACATTGGAACAATAACTCTTTCAGCCCTTTTTCTTATAATATAAAGTTTCCGTTCAAAATCCATGTCATCCCCTAGCCCGGCATCCTTTCCAATAAAAACCTGGATGAATCTGGGCATGACAGCTTTTGCCCCTTCACCGATGGTCGTTTTATCGATCGGGACTTCTCTCCAGCCTAGGATCGTTTGGCCTTCTTCCTGAACAATTTTTTCGAAGGTCTCTATCTGAGTTTTTCTGAAATCATACCTATGGGCAAAGACCATGCCCACGCCATAGCTGCCTTTTTCCGGCAAATTAAAGCCCAGCAGCTCACATTCTCTTTTAAAGAAATCATGGGGTATTTGAGTCAGTATTCCGGCGCCATCACCTGTATTTTCATCCGCTCCGCTTGCCCCTCGGTGGCTTAGGTTCTCAAGCACAGTTAAAGCTTCATCTATAATGTCATGAGACTTCTCTCCCTTGATATTAACGACAAATCCCATACCGCATGCATCATGTTCTAATGCTGGATCATAAAGACCCTGTTTCTTTGGTAAACCATAACTTTGCATAATACACACCCTTTA
>DHWG01000091.1:0-22967 GCA_002413075.1 Desulfosporosinus sp. UBA5188
CAGGGGGAGAGTTGCGTGGCCGGAGCTGAGCGTTAAACGCAGTGTGCGAAGCGTAGCCCACCAACTCTCCCCCGAACATGCACGTCAGTCGTTGCTCCGTCCCCGGCCTCGGTCTTCCTCCCTACACAATCTTAAGGCAGAAATGCGGGCAGACCCTCCCGCAATACCCACACAAAACGCATTTCTTCGCATCCACCACCGCCACTAGATCCTTCAGCTCCAAAGCCCCCTGCGGGCAAGCTTCCAAACAACGCCCACACCCTTGGCACCAATCAGCAATATAAAGTTTGCGTTCTCTGTGTCTTACTTTATCTCGTAGGATAGTTGGTATATCTTTACCAGCCAGCAAGCGCAGATTATAATCCACCTCTTCGCGGCTGGACATTCCCAAGGCCATTGCCTGTACACCCGAAATATTTCGGACAAAGTCCACGGCTTTTTCCGGGTCATGGGCTAAATGGCCGCCCCCAAAAACTTTCATAGCGTAAATTCCAATGCCTAATTCAGCCGCAAACGCGATGGCTTCGAGCATCTCAGGCAACGTCCCGTCGATAATTCCTAGCCCCTCATAATTGAGGATCGGATGAATCACATCAAGACCCGGTTGGAGTGCCCCAGCTCGGACACCGGCAACGGCATGCGTCGAAATTCCAATCCAGCGCACGATGCCTTTTTCCTTGGCCCGTAGGAGTTCTTCCCAAGCACGGGAATGACCTTTTAAGGTTAAAGCACTTTCCTGTTCATGGAGTAGAAAGAAATCAAGGGTATCGCGATTTAGAGCGGTGCGCGCCTTCTCTATGCTTTGGCGCATTTCCGCCGCTGTGACTGAATACGATTTGCTGATGATTCGAACGTCCTCATGGCCCTTAATCGCCTCGGCAATTTGCGAATAATTGTCATAGATTTCCGCGGTATCAATCCAATTAACGCCTTGTTCAAGCGCATACCGCAGAACTGAAGTCCCTTCGCCTTCCGTGACACGTCCTTGTAACGGAGATATGGCCAAACTTCCAAAGCACACCTCTGATACTGAGGGTCCCCATAGACCAAGCTTAACCTGACGCATAACTTACTCCTTAATAGTTATCGATAATAACTCAAAAGACGAAACCCTCACCACTTCTAGTGAGGGTTTCGACCCTATGATTCTACTTTTTAATAATTAACTCTTCGACGAGTTCTTTTCCCTTGGCGTCTTCTTGCAAATAATTTCTCACGAGTTCTTCAATCAGCTCAAAGCGTTCAAGTTTACGAATGTTCGCGCGGGCCTGGTTGTAACTGGTAATATATACTGGGTCTCCGGACATGAGATAGCCAACCATTTGGTTAATAGGATCATACCCTTTTTCCTGCAACGCAGCATACACCTTCTGTAGAATGTCCCGAGCAGAAACGTCTTCTTCTCCCACGGCCTTAAACATCATGGTTTCTTCCATCTTGTGATCCATTTCCCGATCCCCCTTTCGTCCATTCAATCCTTTAGCCTACTTCTTAGGCATTTATTCTGGACATCCCTTACTTTTTCCTCTATTTTGGGAGAAACATTCGGAGAATTGTTGGAACCCGGTCGATCGCTTCTCCTAGCTTACTGGGATCTTTACCGCCTGCTTGTGCCATATCCGGCCGGCCACCACCGCTACCACCCGTTATTTTAGCCACTTCTTTTATAATCTTCCCAGCATGAAGCCCACTTAAACCTGTTGGACTGACGACGGTGACTAAGTTGACCTTGCCGTCGTTGACGGCGCCCAGGACAATGACCCCAGTTTTAAGTTTAACCCGTAGGAGATCGGCCATTTGACGAAGGCCCTCCATATCGGAAACATGCACTTGGGCCGCTAACACCTGTACGCCTTCGATCTCCTGAACCTTCTTAAGTAACATTTCAGCTTCGTTTTTGCCAAGTTTCGCCTGAAGCTGTCCAATGTCTCGTTCGAGGTCTTTCACCTGAGTCACCAAACCATTCACACGCTTACCAATTTCAGACGGAGGTGCCTTAAGAATTTGGGCAACCTCTAGGACCTGTTCATCAAGGGTACGAAGATAGGCCAGTGCTTCTAGCCCAGCCACGGCTTCAATCCGGCGCAAGCCTGCTCCTATGCCCCCCTCGGAGAGAATCTTAACCAGCCCTATTTCCCCCGTGGACTTGACATGGGTCCCACCGCACAATTCCTGACTAACCGGTCCCATCTGAACGACCCGTACAGTGTCTCCATATTTCTCGCCAAACAGTGCCGTCGCGCCACTGAATTTAGCCTCTTTCAGCGACATTTCCGTAGCTTGTATGGGCATATTCTTCAACACGGCTTCATTGATCAACGTCTCTGCCGCCCTTAGTCCCTGCGCTGTCATCGGTGAAAAATGGGTAAAGTCAAAGCGCAAGCGCTCCGGCGTCACTAAGGAACCCGCTTGTTGGACATGTTCGCCTAACACAGTACGCAAGGCGGACTGCAGAAGGTGCGTCGCACTGTGATGACGAGAGATGGCCTGGCGGACAGAATCATTGATTTCTACTTCCACCGTTTCTCCGAGATGTAAGACCCCGTTCATGACCTGGACTCTGTGATAAAAAGTACCGGTGACGCCCTTTTTAACCTCCAGCACCCGCGCCTCAGCCCGGGGCGTTTTGAGGACCCCAACATCGGAGACTTGGCCACCGCTTTCTGCATAAAAAGGCGTATCAGAAAGGAAAACGATCACTTCTTCGCCTTCTCCAGCATCCTGGATCTCCTCTCCGTGAACAAACAGGCCTTCAATACGGGACGTCGACTGGACCTGTTCATAACCGACAAAGGGTGTTACGCCTAAGCGTTTTGCCTTTTCAATCAAGGCTGGGCTTTCAACCGTTGCACGCATTTGTTGAGATTGATCTTTTGCTTTAAGACGATGCTCTTCAACCGACGTTTGAAAGGCGATCATATCCACCGCTAAGCCTTGTTCTTCGAGGATTTCTTCCGTTAACTCCACCGGGAAGCCATACGTTTCATAGAGATAGAATGCATCTGGTCCGGTTAACACGGTCTCCCCTTGCTTTATGAGCGCCTTGACCTTCTCCTGAAGCAGTTGAGTGCCTTGCTCCAGCGTGGCTTGGAAGTTTTTCTGCTCTAAACTTAAGTGGTTTAAAATGAAGTTCTCGTTTTCTATCAATTCAGGATAAGCCTGAGCGTAGTCCCTTTGAATGATCCGAAAAGCGGATTCGAAGAAGGGTTTGTCGATGCCTAAAAGCTTTGCATAACGAACAGCGCGCCGTAAAATTCGACGAAGGACATACCCTCGCCCCTCATTATTGGGTCGAATTCCATCAGCCAGCATAAATGAGACCGCTCTCACGTGATCAGCAACGACTTTTAAAGCCTTATCATTTTTGGGATTATCTTTATAGCTAATACCGGCCAGTGAGGCCACATGGTCAATAATGGGACGGAATAAATCCGTATCGAAATTAGTTTCCACCCCTTGCATTACCGAAGCAATCCGCTCTAAACCCATCCCTGTATCAATGTTTTGTTTCGGCAGAGGGGTTAAGACGCCCGCTTCATCACGGTTATACTGCATGAAAACCAAATTCCAGATCTCGAGAAAGCGGTCGCACTCACAACTCCCTGCGCCGCAGTTTGGCTTACCACACCCTCTGGCTTCACCGAGATCAACATAAATCTCAGAACAGGGGCCACAGGGGCCCGTTGGGCCAGCTGCCCAGAAGTTCTCAGGGTCCCCAACAATTCGTTCCTCCTTGACGCCAGCTTTCTCCATCCATATCTTTTTCGCTTCAACATCTTCAGGATAAATGGTCACCCAGAGTTTTTCCACAGGGATATTTAACACTTCCGTTAAATACTCCCAAGCCCAAGGAATCACTTCGGTTTTAAAGTAGTCTCCAAACGAAAAATTCCCCAACATTTCAAAATAAGTATGATGACGAGCCGTTTTTCCTACTTCTTCAAGATCCGGCGTACGAACGCATTTTTGGGCGGTCGTCACTCTCGGAAAAGGCGGTTCAATAAGTCGTTGAAAATATGGTTTGAACGGTACCATGCCCGCAACCGTTAACAAAAGCGTTGGATCATCTTTAGGAATGAGTGACGCGCTGGGTAAAATCCGGTGCCCTTTTTCCTCAAAATACTTAAGAAACATGTCCCTTAATTGATTTCCTGTAACCATCCACGAACACTCCTTTAAACTATAAAAAAAATAATCTCGCCCAATATTAATCAGGGACGAGATTTTGCCATGGTACACCCTGCTTATCTTAGGGGCAAATTAAGCTTTTAGCCGCATAAACACTTCCAAATTTCAAGTGTATTCCTAAAGTATATACAGGGGATGTCTAATTTGTCAACCATCTTAGACCTTAGAGGAAACCAGTCTGAAATATACGTGATTATACACGACTCTAATGACGGCTGCCACTGGGACAGCAAATAACATACCCCAAATTCCTGCAAGTTCTCCGCCTGCCAAAATGGCAAAGACCACCCAAAGAGGATGAAGCCCGACGCTCTCCCCCACAAGCTTAGGCGTAATGACGTTTCCTTCAAGTTGTTGAGCAATCAAAATAACCAAAGCAACCTTCATGGCCATGGCCGGTGAAATGGTTAAAGCCAGTAAAACGGCAGGCACTGCGCCTATAAAGGGCCCGAAGTACGGAATGAGATCAAAAATACCACAGATAATGCCAATTAGAAGCGCATACTCCATCCCGACTAGTTTTACGCCGACCCCGATCAATAGTCCAACAATTACAGCAACGACAACATTACCTCGCACAAATTGCCGAATCACATGGTTAATGTCTTGCCACAGTCTGCGCCATTCCATCCGCCAGCGTTGAGGAATAATTCGAAGAAAGTGAACCCCTAAGCCTTTCCAATCTGACAGAAAATAGATGGCAATAACCGGCGATAATATATACAAAGTGACCGTGGACAGTACCTGTGGGACGGTATCTAAATAGAGATTAAGACCTTGTGCGAAGATGACTTCTTGCTCTTCTAAATGCTGATCTAAGACAAGTGCGATATGACTGGGCAAACCTGTCGCTTTAAATTGTTCACGGATGACATCTGCCCTTTCCGTAAACAACTGCATCGCATGGGGTAAGACCACCGCCAATTTGCTCAATTGATTATAGAGCGCTGGGAGTATCAAGAAAATAACCGTAGCCATCACCGCAAGAATCAGACTGAAAACAATCAGGATTGAGATTCTTCGACTTATCTTGTGACGTTCCAACTTAACAACCAGGGGATTTAGCAGGTAGGCAAGTATAAAGGCTAAGAAAAATGGACCCAAAATTGGTCTCACCTTGAAAAGGAGAAACATCGCCAAGAGTAGACAAGTTCCTGTGAAAATCCATCGCCATCGTTTGAGCTTCATAGTTTACCTCCTTCACAAGTACCAAAAAAGCGCGCAATGCGCGCTTACTATATTTGCTTTGATCGTTCATCTCTCCTGAACAATTGTATGCATTATTCCATAGCCGCGCAGGAAATCTCCGCTTCGACAGCCGCAGGAATGTTTTCTAGGACTGGATCATCCCAAGCCACTAGTGAACCATCTTCCGCTAGATCATAAATAACCACTTTGTCGGTTTGAGTCGCGAATTCGACGCAACAATCCCAACAATAGAATTGCTCTACGCCCACTTTACCAATAGCCCGTCCACTGCAAACTGGACAATTCATGATAGTATACCCCCTTCATTCACTTGATCCAAGGGGGATACTTGATTATCAACGATCAAAATGTCTTTTCCATCGATCATAACATGGGGTCTAAGAATCGTTCCCCTGCCATGAAGTAGATCTGCGAAGAGCCCATCAGAAACTTCAAATCCGACCATTTTTTCTGCGGAATCATCGAGAAAAACATCTTCAATCGTACCTCTTGCGTCTCCACCTTGGGTATAGACTTCATTACCCACTTTATCTGACCATCGTGTTCCCTTAAGTTCCTCGACAGTTTTGCTGGATACCGTTAAGGCATCCTTTCCGACTGTCATGATGGCCTTGCGAGGAATTCCCTTTTCTGAACGAAATAAGTGACCACCTTCTAAGAGAATACCAATCACCTCGTCTTTGTCATTATCCAAGACAAGATCCTGTACCCACCCAATTGAGTCCCCACTTTTTAGATCTAGAACTGGTAGTCCGACAATCTCTCGAATGCGTCGCATGCGTTTCCACCTCGCAAATAAGTTCCTTCTATACTGTGCCCATCAATCTTGAAATTCATTCATGCACAAGAAGGGACCGACGGCCTCGAGGATCAGAAATAATGGTTCCCCCGCCAACGACAGTATTTCCCTGATAAAAGACGACAGCTTGTCCTGGAGTGACCGCGCGTTGTGGCTCGTCAAAAAGGACCATCACTTCGTGGTCTGCTCCTTTTCCCCCTGGATAAATGGTCGCCTGAACGCCCGATGAATTATAACGAATTTTAGCGGTGACTTTTAGGGGTTCTTTCAAAGACGGGATGGAAATCCAGTTTAGATCGATGGCCCAGAGCGTATCCGTAAACACCTCTGAGTTTTCCCCTAAGACAACTTCATTGCTTTCAGGATTCAGGCCCACGACAAACATCGGTTTACCGAAAGTGATCCCTAAGCCCTTCCGCTGCCCAACCGTGTAGTAAATGATTCCTTGGTGCCTGCCCAAATAATTCCCCTTAAGATCGACAAAATTTCCCGGTTTAACTAACCCACTCGAGCGTTTCCGGACAAAAGAAGCATAGTCATCGTCGATAACAAAACAAATCTCCTGGCTGTCGGGTTTGTTTCCTACCCCTAAGCCCCGGTCGTTCGCCATTTGTCGTATTTGCTCTTTTGGGTATTTTGCCAGGGGAAACAGCGTGTGGGCTAACTGCTCCTGGGTTAACATGTAAAGGGCATACGTCTGATCTTTTCTTGTATCAACACTGTTACTTAGGAGGAACCGTTCACTCGCTGGGTCTCTCAAGACGTGCGCATAATGACCCGTTGCTATGTACTCTGCGCCCAGCCCACGAGCTTTGCGGAGCATTTCCCCGAATTTAACATACTTATTACAGGCCAAACAAGGGTTTGGCGTTTCACCCGCCAAATAAGACCGTGCGAAATAATCCACCACAGTCTCCTCAAAATAAGAACGAAAATTCATCACGTAATGGGGAATTCCCAGTATAAAGGCAACCCGCCTAGCGTCATCGATGGCAGAATTAGAGCAACAGCCCCCTTCGACCTCAGGCCCCGTGGCTTCCCAAACCTGCAGGGTAATCCCGATCACGTCATAGCCTTCTTCTTGGAGCAAAGCGGCGGCCATGGAACTATCCACGCCGCCGCTCATACCCACAACTACTTTTGTTTTCGTTGTTAGAGTCATACTACATCTATTCCTTTTTTTGTTTGTCTTTATAATTTTGAATAGCGGAATGGAGTGCATCCGCCGCTAAATTCGAACAGTGCATTTTTGCTGGAGGTAGTCCTCCTAGAGCTTCTGCGACGGCAGCATTAGAGATGACCAGAGCTTCCTCAATCGTTTTTCCTTTAACCATTTCCGTGACCATACTGCTGGTCGCTACGGCCGCACCACAGCCAAATGTTTTAAACTTTACGTCTTCTATAATATCTCCTTTAATATCTAAATAAATCCGCATAATATCTCCGCACTTGGCATTGCCGACTTCACCGACGCCATCAGGGTTTTCAATCTCACCAACATTACGAGGATTTGTAAAATGGTCCATTACTTTTTCTGAATACATAGTTAGTCCACTCCCTTATACTGTGTTTATTTATGAATAGCTTGATCATACAGCGGCGACATCATGCGCAAACGCTCTACAATCTTTGGTAATTGTTCCAGAACATAGTCGATCTCTTCTTCTGTGTTTTGAGATCCTAAAGAGAACCGAAGGGAGCCGTGAGCAATTTCATGAACCAGACCCATGGCCAGTAAGACGTGAGATGGATCCAGAGAACCCGAGGTGCAAGCTGATCCGCTTGAAGCAGCGATCCCCAGCATATCCAGGGAAAGTAACAAGGACTCTCCTTCCACAAACCGAATACTTACATTAACATTGTTGGCTAAGCGCTTTTCTCCTAAAGGTCCATTCACTTTCACATATTTAATGCGCTCAATGATTCCGTTCATCAGTTTGTCACGCAGTATTATTTGGCGTGCGTCCTCTTTGTCCATCCGCTTTCCGATCAGTTCGCACGCTTTGCCAAACCCGATGATTCCCGGCGTGTTTTCTGTCCCTGAACGGCGCTTCTTTTCTTGGCTTCCGCCGTGTGCACGTGGTGCAAGGCGAACCCCTTTACGAACATACAGAGCACCGACGCCTTTGGGTCCGTAAATCTTGTGACTAGACACCGTCAGCAGATCGATATTCATGTCTTTGACATTAATAGGTATCTTCCCGAGCGTCTGAACGGCATCCACATGGAACGTAATGCTATGTTCCTTCGCCAGTTGTCCAATCTCAACAATTGGTTGGATAGCTCCGACCTCGTTATTGGCGTGCATCACGCTGATTAAGATCGTATCTGGTCGAATTGCCATCCGAACGTCTTCAACCGAGACAATCCCCTCTGCATCAACCGGAAGAATGGTCAGCTCAAAGCCATTTTTAGCTAAAAATTCACAGGTCTCAAGGACAGCATGGTGTTCAACGGAAGAAGTAATCAAATGCTTGCCCTTTTTACTCATCGCTTCAGCGGTCCCGATAATCGCTAGATTATCAGCTTCCGTTCCCCCACTGGTAAAGGTGATTTCCTGAGGGGTGGCTCCGATCAACTCTGCCACTTGGCGCCGAGCTTCCTCTAAAGCTTGCCTAGCCTCTCTACCAAAACTGTGGACGCTCGAAGGATTACCATATTTCTCGGTATAATACGTCATCATTAAAGCAGCAACTTCCAGGTCAACTGGCGTCGTTGCACTGTGGTCTAAATAAATACGTTTCATTGGGGCTGCCTCCTAGTACATATTAAAATTGTTCCTAATCACTCTAGATATAGTACATATATAAGCTACTGTCCGCTTCACGTTTTTTGGCATCTTCAAGCATTGATTCAAGGGTGATAGAATCAAGAACTTCTACGATAGAGTCTCTGACTTTTTCCCAGATTGTCCTGGTCACGCAATAGTCTGCTTTAGCGCAACAATCCGGGTTCTCCTCTGAGACACAATCGGCAGGAGCGATGGGTCCTTCTAACACACGTATGATATCCCCGATTTTTATCTTACCTGGTTCTCTGCCCAAGAGATAACCACCTTGCGCCCCACGAACACTCTTCACAAGCCCCGCTTTACGCAAACCGGAGACGAGTTGCTCGAGATAATGTTCAGAAATACCCTGTCGCTCCGCAATACTTTTTAAAGAAGTCGGACCTTCACCCATATGTTGAGCTAAATCAAACATCGCTTTAACACCATACCGACCTTTAGTTGAGAGCTTCAATACTCTCACCTCCTCTTTTCGGGAGTTAAACCCTACTAGATCTATGTAACATGTTTGCTCTTATATCATATTAAATCAGTCGGGATTTGTCAAGCAGATACCCCACTAATTTAGTGTTGTTTTATTATTCAGTAATTTCGTCTTCAATGTATTTGTTTTTAAAGGGTTATTGTTATATTGTGAGATAAAATAGAACGTGTGCGAAAGGACCGTGACCCATGGATCTTTTTTCTGCCACCTTTGATCAACATTCTGTCGCGCCCCTAGCGGAACGCATGCGACCAAGAACGCTTGAGGAGTATATTGGGCAAAGTCATATTCTCGGCGTTGGAAAACTGCTACGTCGAGCAATCGAAGCGGATCGTATTACCTCGCTCATCCTCTATGGCCCGCCGGGTACCGGTAAGACCTCTTTGGCCCAAGTCATCGCCACTAAAACCACATCACGCTTTATTCGCATCAATGCCGTCACCTCAGGCGTGAAGGACATCCGTGAAATCAATATGCAAGCGACAGATGATCTTCATCTTTACGGGAAACGAACCTTAGTCTTCTGCGATGAAGTTCACCGCTTTAATAAAGGGCAACAAGATGCCCTCCTACCTGCCGTCGAAAATGGCACAATCACCTTTATCGGAGCCACTACGGAGAACCCTTTCTTCGAACTTAATTCTGCGCTCCTGAGCCGTTCCACACTGTTCCGTTTAGAACTTCTCATACCTTCAGAAATTCGCCTTGGGCTTGAAAACGCCTTGAAAGAGACCGAACGGGGCCTAGGACAATATCAGGTAGAGATTAGCCCTGAAGCGTGGGCTCACTGGATTAATTATGCCAATGGAGATTTGCGGCGCGGACTAAACGCTCTAGAGCTGGCCGTACTCACGACCCCACCTGAAAACGGAGTTCGCAGAATTTCTCTCGAGATCGCCGAAGAATCTATTCAGCAACGGTCCATCCGCTTCGATAAAGCAGGAGATAACCATTATGACATTATCTCCGCCTTCATTAAAAGCATGCGTGGCTCTGACCCTGATGCGGCACTCTACTGGTTAGCTATCTTATTAGAAGCTGGAGAAGACCCCCGTTTCATCATGCGCCGGATTATTGTCCATGCTTCTGAGGACGTCGGTCTCGCTGATCCCACGGTCATGCTTCAGGCCCATGCAGCCGCCAATGCACTCGAATGGCTTGGCCTGCCTGAAGCAAGAATTCCCATGGCTCAAGCTGTTTTAGCCATTACGACCGCTGCAAAAAGTAACAGCGCCGTCGAGAGCATAGACCGCGCTATTGCCTATGTGAAAAAGCACCCCACAGGAGAAGTTCCCCTCCACCTTAAAGACAATAACTACCCTGGCGCAAGCAAATTGGGACACGGACAAGGGTATCTTTATCCGCACGCCTACCCCAACCACTGGGTCGAGCAAACCTACCTGCCCCCCAATGTGCAAGGGCAGACGTTTTATATTCCCTCAGAAATGGGAAAAGAACAGAAGCGCTAAGCGTTTAAAAAAAGCGATGCCCATGTTGGGCATCGCTTTTGGTTAAATCCGGGGATTAGAGATGAGCATTGAGCATTTTAACAAGATCAGGTTTTCCACGGAAGCCAGTGATTTTGTCAACCATCTTGCCGCCTTTAAAAATTCCAAGTGTCGGTATGCTCATGACGCCATATTTTTGCGAAATAGGGCCATTTTCGTCGACGTTGAGCTTGCCAATGGCAATTCTTCCAACATACTCATCAGCCAATTCATCCACAACGGGAGCGACCATACGACATGGGCTACACCAAGGAGCCCAAAAATCGACCAATACTGCCTTCTCAGATTTCAGAACATCCGAATCAAAGTTTGCAGTAGTAAAAGTTAATACATTTGCACCTGCCATTAAAAATTCCTCCTAATTAGTCAATTACGACTTACTTAATAAATTTACTTAGCACCCCGACAAGTTCTTCAATCGCTGCTTCTTGGTCACTGCTCTCAACGGCATCTCTCATACATTCTCGTGAATGATGTTCGAAGATAATCGTACCAACTCGGTTAATTGCGGCCCGGACTGCGGCAACTTGTATTAACACGTCAACACAATACTTGTCTGCATCCACCATGCGTTGAATTCCTTTGACTTGACCTTCAATTTTTTTAAGCCTGCGAATGAGATCCTCTTTGGATTCTAAATAAGGGGTCGAGTTCGTCATACCGTTTACTCCTCTGATACCCTAAGGGGGTAGCTACACTGTTATTATAGCTAATAACCATAGCTCTGTCAAACCATCACGGGAGAAAATTTCATTTTTCAAGATCCGTCTTAATGTGTAATTCCTGTAATTGTTTGTCCTCCACGGTCGAAGGCGCTTGGGCCATTAAATCTGAAGCGCTTTGCGTTTTTGGAAAAGCGATGACGTCTCTAATATTATCTTTTCCCGTCAAGAGCATAATCATCCGATCAATCCCAAAAGCAACGCCACCATGCGGTGGAGTTCCGTATTCAAAGGCTTCCAGAAGATACCCAAATTTGTCCATCGCTTCTTCCTCGAATAACCCTAATAGTTTGAAGATCCTTTCCTGAGTCTCTCGGCGATGAATCCGGATGCTTCCGCCTCCGAGCTCAGTGCCATTGAGGACCATATCATACGCCTTAGATCGAACACTCAGCGTTTCCGTCTCTAGGAGCGGCAAATCTTCGTCCATCGGTGCTGTGAAGGGATGGTGAATCGCGATGTAACGTTTTTGATCCTCGTCATATTCCAAGAGCGGAAATTCAGTCACCCATAAGAAATTCATAGCCTCCTCTGGAATAAGGTCTAAGCGTTTGGCTAATTCCAAACGGAGATGGCCGAGGGCATCCGAGACGATTAAGTAGGTATCGGCAACAAAAAACAAGATATCGCCAGTTTCGCCTCCCATTCGTTCAATTAAAGCGCTCATTTCTAAGTCTGTAAAGAATTTAGCAATCGGTGATTTTATGCCTTCCTTACCTAGGACGATCCAGGCCAAGCCCTTGGCCCGATAAGTACTGACAAACTTCCCAAGGTCATCAATCTCGCGTCGTGGCAGACCTGAACACCCTTTGGCACAAAGGCATTTCACACTTCCGCCGCTCGCCACCGCGTTGGCGAACACTTTGAAACCCGTCTTAGCCACGAGATCTCCCACATCAACCAGTTCCATACCAAAGCGCGTATCGGGTTTATCTGATCCATAACGCGCCATCGCCTCTTTATAGGTTATGCGAGGGAAGGGCATCATGACGTTCTTTCCAATCGTTTCTGAGAAAATTCGCACCATTAATTGTTCCATCATCGGTAAAATGTCTTCTTCTTCGACAAAAGACATCTCCACATCAAGTTGCGTGAATTCCGGTTGACGATCCGCTCTGAGATCTTCATCCCGGAAACAACGGGCAATTTGGAAATACTTCTCAATTCCTCCAGCCATGAGGAGTTGCTTATATATTTGTGGTGACTGGGGCAAAGCATAAAATTCCCCTGGGCGAATACGGCTAGGAACGAGGTAGTCTCGAGCGCCCTCTGGTGAGGATTTCGTGAGAATTGGGGTTTCAACTTCATAGAAGCCCTGACTATCAAAGAAATTACGCATAATTTGGGTGACCTGATGACGAATTTTGAACACTGCTTGCATCTCAGGACGTCGCAAATCCAGATAGCGATATTTAAGGCGTACCGGTTCGTCTACATCGACCTGATCAACAATTGTAAAGGGAGGGGTTTTCGCCCCGTTTAATATTTCCAGGGACTCAGCAATGATCTCGATCTCTCCAGAAGCTAAGTTTGAATTAATCATCCCCTCAGGCCGGGCGATGACTCTGCCAAGGATGGAAACGACAAATTCAGAGCGAAGGCTTTCTGCAAGGCCAAAACCCTCTCCCATCTTCTCCGGTCCGAAGACAACCTGAACAAGGCCTGAGCGATCCCTCAGATCAACAAAAATTAGACCTCCGTGGTCACGACGGCGCTGAACCCATCCCAACAAACGTACGACCTCTCCAACTTTTCCTAACTCTAACTTTCCATTTTCAACCCGTTCTGAAAATACCGTCATACCTTAACACCTCTCTGATACATTTTGTTAAGTTCTTCGACCACGTTCATAAGTGGCACCTCAATTTGCTCTCCCAACGTTAAGTCCTTAATGAGGAGCACTTTTTTCTCCATTTCTTCTTCTCCAAGAATGAGAGCATATCTAGCGCCTTGGCGATCAGCTGATTTAAGTTGCGCTTTCAAACTTCGACCCAGCAGATCCATACTCACTGGCAACCCTTGGGTTCTTAAATCATTAAGCAGCGCGAACCCTTGGGTCTGAGCTTTCTCGCCTAGAGCCACCAGCATTGCAAACATTCCCGGCTTTTGTTCGGGAAGTTTATGTTGAACTTGCAGCGCCAATAGGACTCGCTCCAACCCCATCGCGAAACCGAAGCCAGGCGTTGGGGGGCCACCGATTTCCTCCACCAACCCATCATAACGACCACCACCACAAATGGAACTCTGTGCTCCGATTTCCTCCACCATGACTTCAAACGCTGTTTTTGTGTAATAATCCAATCCCCGTACTAAGCGGGGGTTGACTCGGAAAAGAACTCCAGCAACCTCTAATAAGGCAAGAACTCTCTCAAAATGGGTGCTGCAATCCTCGCAAAGCGTATCACGAGTTGTCGGTGCTCCTGACGTCACCGCTTGACACGTAGGGTTCTTGCAATCTAAGATGCGCAAGGGATTGCGCTCGAAGCGATCCAGACAGTCCTTACAAAGATCGTCCCGTCTTGCCGACAGAAATTCTTGGAGCAGCGCTCGGTGTTTGGTCCGACAGACCGGACAGCCCACAGAATTAACATGAACTTCAAGTCCAGTCAGGCCAAGTCGTTGATATAAGTTCCACACTAAGCTAATCACTTCTGCATCAACCACCGCTTGATCGCCACCCAACACCTCAACGCCAAATTGGTGAAACTGTCGGAAACGCCCGCTTTGCGGTCGTTCATAACGAAACATAGGGCCAATATAATATAGCTTAACGGGTTGAGGTTGTCCGTATAGTTTATCCTCAACATAAGCACGGCAAACAGACGCGGTCATTTCCGGACGAAGCGTCATCGAACGGTCCCCTTTATCAAGAAAGGTGTACATTTCTTTCTTAACAATATCCGTTGTCTGTCCGACACCCCGCAGGAAAAGTTCTGTGGCCTCAAAGATCGGAGTACGGATTTCTTCATACCCGTACTCACGGCAAACGTTCCGCATCGTCTCTTCAAGATATTGCCATGTTTCAATGGTTCCTGGCAGTAGGTCCTGTGTCCCTTTGGGCCGTTGAATCGCCATAGTCCATTCCTCCTTAAGTAATATTCGATCTAGATAACTCATATTTCTAATGCACATTGTGGGATACTTTCTGACTAGTAAAAAAAAGCCCTCGTTCCTTGCTTTGCGCAAGGGACGAGAACTTCTCGTGGTGCCACCCTAATTGACGGAATTTCTCCGCCCACTTTCCAGTCTATAACGAGACCAGCCGCTAAAAAATACTTCCTTTTAGGTGTCCTACCGAGTATCTCTCAGGCTAGTTCCAGTCATGCTAGCCCTCCCTGGAGAAAGAGTGACCCAGGATCATTCCAAAAGGTATCGTAAATATTTTTCTTGTCATATTATTATCGATCACTTTATTTTACAAAGATTACGATCATTTGTCAACTTGGGACCTTGATATAGGGATTGTCCCGCTTTTCTTCGCCAATGCTGGTCTCTTCACCATGCCCCGGGAAAACCCTCGTATCATCTGGAAGAATCATGAGTTTATCTTGAACACCTTGAAGGAGTTGTTCCAACGATCCTCCAGGAAAATCGGTTCGGCCAATGGATCCTGCAAAAAGCGTATCTCCGCTGAACAGCCCTTCATTGCATAAAAAACAAACGCCCCCTGGTGAGTGACCAGGGGTTGAAATCACGGTTAATTTTTCTTTACCGACCCTAATTTCCTGCCCGTCTTGTAGCAAGAAATCGGCGCTTTTCAGCACAAGTCCGGACCCTAAATAACTTGAAAGGTTCTTTTTCCCATCGGTAAGCATCTCTGCATCGTCCGTATGGATCCCCACTAAAACATCTCCCAAAAGCACTCTGAGTTCATCCACCGCTCCAATATGATCCACATGCCCATGGGTCAGCAAAATGCTTTCCACCTTAAGACCCTTGTCTACAACCCAGCGCTGAATCTTTTTGCTGTCTGCGCCTGGGTCAATAATCACGGCTTTCTTACTCTCCATACAAGCGTATAAGTAACAATTTGCTCCCATGGCCCCCATCGCTCGCCCTTCAATCATTAATATCTTACCTCCTAAAACTTCTTCTCACTGTCCAAAAGTATTGTCACCGGTCCGTTATTAATCAGCGTCACATCCATCTCTGCTTGAAAAACGCCTGTCTCCACCTTCAGTCCACGACTACGTGTCGCTTCTATGATTTGTTTAAACAAAGCCTTGGCCTGTTCCGGTGGCGCAGCGGTCATAAAGCTGGGGCGCTTTCCACTTCGACAATCGCCATAGAGGGTAAACTGAGACACCATAAGAATCTCTCCGCGTACATCCTGTACGGAACAGTTCATTTTTCCAGCTTCATCTTCAAAAATCCTAAGGCCCACGATTTTATCAACGATCCAGGTGACCTCTTTCTCTCCATCACCCTGTCCGACAGCCAGTAGAACCAAGAGTCCGGTGGAAATCTTCCCTACGGTTTCTCCTTTCACGCTGACTGATGCCTGTTTAACGCGCTGAACAACACTACGCATGCTTATTTTCCTCCTGAATTAACTCGCTCAACATCGGTAATATCTTTGACCTTACGAATTCTATGCATGACCATTTTAAGCTGTTCGACGTTCCGTATCTCGACGCGCAGCTGAATATGAGCAATATTATCTTTATCTACCCGGGCATTGATCCCTAAAATATGGGTCCGTGTATCTAAGACTGTATTCATAACCTCAGTCACCAAGCGAGGCTTGTCCTTCCCATAGATCTGAATATCCACGGGATAGGTCGCGTCAATCTGTTCCGCCCACTTGACTTCCACCATCCGTTCAGATTCCTCTTGAGAGGGACTTAGGATATTGCTACAGTCCCAACGGTGAATAGACACACCACGGCCCCGGGTAATATAACCCGTTATGGCGTCTCCCGGCAGAGGATTACAGCACCGTGAAAAACGCACCAACACGTTATCAACCCCTTTCACCCGAATCCCGTGGGAGGCTTTGCCATAAGGTGTGGGTTTTTTTGTCTCCCCTTTCTGAAGTCCCTCAAGATGCATCTTGTCGCGTTCTTCTTTAGTCACTTCCTCACGTAAGCGCACGATGACTTTATTGGGAGTTAACACACCATCTCCAATGGCCGCATACAAATCATCGACCCCTAAGAAATTTTGACTTTTCCCAATGGCTAAGAGGCTTTCCAGTTTAAGAATATTTCCCGGTTCAAGCCCAAGTTTGCGCACCTCATGGTCCAGACTTTCACGGCCGCGGGCAATATTATCTTCTCGTTGTTCCTTCTTGAACCATTGTCGAATCCTATTCTTTGCTTGAGAGGTTTTAACAAAAGCTAACCAATCTCGGCTGGGTCCCCCTCCTTGCTTCGACGTAAGAATTTCCAGAATATCTCCATTTGATAATTTTGTCTCAAGGGGAACAATCCGTCCGTTAATTTTCGCGCCAATACAACGATGCCCAACATCCGTATGGACACGATAAGCAAAATCGATCGGACAAGACGCGGCTGGTAGTTCAACCACATCCCCTTTCGGCGTAAAGACAAAGACAGTATCTGCAAATAAGTCAATCTTTAGAGATTCCATAAATTCTCCGGCATCCCGGGAATCATGTTGCCATTCCAGCAACTGACGCAACCAAGAAAGCTTTTGATCAAAGTTAACGCTCGCTACCTTGTTAGCGCCTTCTTTGCTACTTCCTTCTTTGCTTTCTTTACTACCGCTTTCTTTGTACTTCCAATGCGCAGCAATACCGTATTCAGACGTACGGTGCATTTCACACGTCCGAATCTGGACTTCAAAAGGTTCACCATGAACTCCAATCAGAGTGGTATGTAGAGACTGGTACATATTAGGTTTGGGCATAGCAATATAGTCCTTAAATCGCCCAGGGATTGGCTTCCATAAAGTATGAATAATTCCCAAAGCGCCATAACAATCATTTACCGACTCAACCACCACCCGAATCGCCATGAGGTCGTAGATTTCGCTCAGCTCTTTGTTCTGTGTCATCATTTTACGATAAATACTGTAAAAGTGCTTAGGACGACCGGCAATGTCTGCATATATTTCAACCTCATCCAATCGTTCACGCATCTGAATAATCACTTCACTGATAAATGCTTCGCGTTCCGCTCGTTTCAGGGCAATCTTTTCAACTAAGTCATAGTATTTCTGAGGTTCCAGATATCGAAACGAAAGATCTTCCAACTCCCATTTCATCCTAAAAATCCCAAGGCGGTTCGCCAACGGCGCGAAAATCTCCAAAGTTTCTTGGGCAATTTCTTTTTGTTTTTCGATCGAATGATATTTCAAGGTACGCATATTATGAAGACGATCAGCCAGTTTAATGAGAATAACTCGAATGTCCTTAGCCATGGCCAAGAACATCTTGCGCAAATTCTCTACTTGTTGCTCCACCTTACTCTTGTACTCAATCCGTCCAAGCTTGGTCACGCCATCAACCAGCAAAGCGATTTCTGAACCAAATTCTTTCTCAATATCCTCGATCGTATAATTAGAATCTTCCACGACATCATGAAGCAGCGAGGCAGCTAGGGTTGCTTCATCCATTTCCAGTTCAACTAAAATTTTCGCCACTTCTAGGGGATGGAGAATATAATCCTCCCCTGAAATTCGAAGTTGATTCCGATGTGCCACTTCAGCAAATTGATACGCCCTGTCTATAACGTCTAAACGTGCCTGTGGGAATTTATTTTGCAGTTTTACCCTTAACTCCGCAAACGACATTGGCGAACTCCTCTCATCCACAAAGTCACGTAGTTGATTACCTAATACTAATACTGGATCAAAGAAAAAACAGGATACTCCGCTAACTTGTCTCTTCCGTTTAAAAACGTTAATTCAATTAAGAAGCCCATCCCTAGCATATCCGCCCCAATTTTTTTCATTAAATGTGCCGTCGCCAACATTGTTCCGCCAGTTGCCAACAGGTCATCAACGACGACAACCCGTTCACCCGGCGAAATAGCATCTGCATGGACTTCTAACGTATCAAACCCATATTCTAAAGCGTAGGTTTCGCTGATGGTTGCAGAAGGTAATTTACCTGGTTTGCGAACTGGAACAAAACCAATTCCTAAGGCATAGGCCAGTGGAGCACCTAGCAAAAAGCCACGAGCTTCAGGTCCGACAATCACGTCTGGCTTCCAAGGCTTAATCTTTTCTACAAGTGCATCAATCGCAGCATGGAACACTTCGCCATTTTTCAGTAAGGTCGTTATATCCTTGTACGAAATCCCTTCTTTGGGAAAATCATTAATCACACGAATATGATCTTTAAAGTCCATCACCGCTCCGCCTTTCTTCCTATGGCACTTTAGGCGCTTTTCAATTTCATCATCTAACAATATAACATGTTTATGCGATATGCAATCACGGGGATGTCTCTAGCCTACCGATAATTCTTTAAGATGAGTTGCACTGTCCTATTACCATTGTATTCGTTGACTTCAACGGTAAAAATCATATCTAGTTTTACGTTGTTTTTGTATCCGCTGCGCATTTTATCCAATTCATCGCTTCCGAACTTATCGATGATTACGTCTTGGAAGGCGTTTATATCACCGAAATAGACACAATCTAACGATTTAGAACTCTTAGTTAGGAGTTTTAATTTTAAAACATTTTTATTCACCCCGAGGATTGAGCTTCTCGAAACAGAAATGTCGGTCTCCGCAAAAAGCGGCTTTGAATTCCCTTTACCATACGGCTCCAGTATGGTTAAATCTTGCGCCAACGCAAGATTAATTCTGTCCAGTGAAATTAATCCATCAACGCGAATCTTACGGATTAAATCATCCTCCGTTAATTTTGTTAATCGATTCAACCGTTCTCTTAAGGCCTCTACATTGCTCGCATCAAGCGATACCCCGGCGGCCATGGCATGTCCACCAAATCTCATCAATAATTCATGGCACTTTGTCAACTCTTCGAACATATTATAGCCCTCAATCGACCGACCCGAACCCTTGACACCCTGTTCAGCATCCGTTAGTACGATGGTTGGAACATTATAGCGTTCTCGAATCTTGCCAGCAATGATTCCTGCAATGCTTTCATGAATATCAGGCTTATATATAATAAAAACTTTGGCATTCTTAATCGTAGAACTTTCAATCATTTGGACAATTTCCTCTACGCCTTTTATCGTCATATCCTTGCGTTCTGTATTCAGTGCATGAAGTTCCAAGGCTAGATCACTTGCGTCCTGGAGATCATCAGATAGCAACAGCCTTAAGCCCTTTTTAGCACTATCTAATCTTCCAGAAGCGTTGATGCAGGGACCTATGATAAATCCAAGAGCATAAACGTCGAGGGTCTTGCCCTCAATACCGGTTCGTTTGATCAAGGCTTTAAGCCCAGTATTGCGAGTCTTGTTGAGCATTTCAAGCCCTTTTTTAACGAAGATCCTATTTTCCCCAATCAAGTCTACGACATCACAAACCGTCGCGATCGCTACATATTCGACGAATGAAAAAGCTTCCTCTTTTGGAAGACTCATTTCTTCAAATAAGACTTGAATAAACTTAAAGGCCACACCAGCCCCGCACAAAATTTTGAAAGGATAAAAACAATCCATCTGCTTAATATCAATAATAGCGTCGGCATTAGGCTTTTGATAACTTCGAGTTCCGTCAGTGTCTTCCGTAAACGGCACTTCATGGTGGTCAGTAATGATGACGGTCAGTCCTAAGGTTTTGGCATAATTAATTGGCTCGATCGCTGATATCCCATTATCACAGGTTATAAGGGTATCAATTCCATCGTCTTTAGCCTTTTTAATCATCACTTCATTAATTCCATAGCCATCTTGAATTCTATGGGGAATGTCATAGTCCACTTTGGCCTTGCACCTAAGCAACGCCTTATAGAGCAAGCAAGTGCTGATCACGCCATCGACATCGTAGTCACCGACGATCCTTATCTTTTTCCCTTCGGCAATTTTACGTTTTATAAGGCCTACACCTTTCACAAGATCTTTCATCATCCGGGGATCATGTAATTTATCAAAGTCTGGCTTGATAAAGCTCATAGCACTATCAAAGTCAGATATCCCCCTATTCACTAATACTTTACAGAGCAATTCACTGATTCCTAGTGCTTGAGCATTTTTTTCTAACTCGTTTTTTTTATTTCTAATTGACCATTTTTCCAAGTTTAATCCTCAGCTTTCTGTTATAGTCAACGATCTGTGTCGACATGTTGCTTTTTTCACTTGTCCTCTAGGCTTTGACCTTTGACCTTTGATCTCCGACTTCTAACCTCTGTCTTGACCTGACAACGTTGACAGGTGTCCGCTAGCCCTTCTTCCACAGGGCATTCCACATCCCTAGTACTGCAGGGTTCTGCGTGAATGAGAACATGGGTCCCCTTCAATCTCATATTTATTTCATGCTCAATCACGTCACACAGTTCATGAACGTCAACAACTGAAGTGTATTTAGCCACCACAAGATGTAAATCCGCGTGTCTTTCTGCTCCGGCTTTGCGAGTGCGGAGTTCGTGAAACTCGACAAATTCCTCCGCATGGAATAGAAGTATTTCGGCAATAATCTCACGTTCCTCATCGGGTAAACTAACATCAACTAATGGCGAAAAGGCTTTCTTCGTCAACTCAAAAGAGGCCTTGATGATCATGAACGCCACTCCAAACGCGATGATCGGATCTAAGATGGCCCACCCGGTAATCTTGATTAAGAGAAGACCGATAAAAACACCACCCGACGTATAAACATCGGTTCTCAAATGCAACGCATCCGCTTCAAGAGCCACCGAATCAGTTCGTTTCGCGACGCTCATTAGTTTGGTGGATACGAACAAATTCGTTAGCGCAGAAACGCCCATGACGAGCAGGCCTAAGCCAAGTCCCAATTCACCGACATGACCGCCTTCACCAGCCATCATCTTCTGAAACTTTTGAATGGCTTGGATGATAATCATCACGGCTGCAACAAATATCAAAACAGCCTCGATTGTGCCAGAAACATTTTCTATTTTCCCATGTCCGTAGGCATGCTCTGAATCGGCAGGTTTTCCCGATTCCCTGACCGCAAAAAGGGCAATGAAGGCCGCTAGTAGATCAATTCCCGAATGAATACCCTCTGATAAGATACTAACTGATCCACTCACTAAGCCAATTGTCACTTTGGCAAGCGTCAAAAAAGTATTAGAGGCGACAGATAATGAAGCCACCTGCGTCTTGTCTTCCACGATTAAACTCTCCTCATCGTCCAGCAAGTATCACTTGATTGACGTACAAAAATAGGACCCCCCTAAAAGGAAGTCCCACGGATTACTCCGCTGCCTCAATTGCTTGAAGCCCAGCTTATTGCCTGACGATTATAGTCTATGTTTAAGATACCAAATATTGAACCGTAAAGCAAGGTTTTTCTAGACTCGGTTAGACTCTCTTAAAGTGTTAGGAGGTTTCCATAGATAATAATAACAAGGCCTAGGATCAGTCGCAGAATTGTTGGAGCAAAGCTCCACAGAACCTTACTTATTTTGTCCTTAGGAATGATGCCGGTACCGACCACCAAAGCCCAAAGGATTATGGCTATGATAGGCGTGACGAAGGCACCAAAGAGAACTAAACTAATCAGGCCACCGACCAAACCGTTGACAACCTGGCTTTTATTAGCGATCTTTCCAACAACCAACAGGAGCAAGCTACCTACAATACCCCCTAGAAGAAGACGCGGCTCCCAACGCCAAAATTGCTCTAGATCATGGACAAGAAAGTTAATTCCGCTTATAGTGGCCGTTGCCGCTACGGTTCCCCAAATCCCTCCAAAAAATATCATCCCAGCGCAAAGTAGTAAGGCTGCCTCAAGTAATACGAGAAACATGAATACCATTAGCCCACCTCCCGCGAACACTTTTCTGCTAGTATAGCCCAAAGCGATCCATACTAATCTTTGCCAAATATTAAAGATACGTTCAGAACGTGAAAAGGATCCCTTTCAACAGGGATCCTCTGACAGACTCGATCTTCAGACGTTTAGAAGAAATCTCTTAGAATACAATACCCATAGCGATGAGTAACAGGATAATAACGACGACAATTGCGATTCCTGCGCTAGCTCCATTTGATCCCAACATAGTTCTGACCTCCCTTTTCGTCTATTTTTATCTATTCGTAAGACTCCCACTTCTATAAGTGGGAGCGTTCTACGTCGCTTCAGTGGGGGTAGAATCCCCTACTGAAGTTTCGATGTTCAGCTTTAGCTGAACGAGTTCA
>DHWG01000091.1:23144-40707 GCA_002413075.1 Desulfosporosinus sp. UBA5188
GCTGAACGAGTTCACTGCTTTAGTGATTTAAAATATTACGCCTAAAGCGATTAAGATCAAGATTGCGATAGCAATAATGCCTACGCCTACGCCAACAGGTGCAACTGGTGCACATACAGGTCTGCAACAAGCTCCGCCATAATTGGCCATTGCCCCTACTCCATATCCGTACATAATTTTTCCTCCTTTAATTCTTTAATTCTATGATCTAACAGAACCAACTTTAAAATACGATTCCCATAGCGATCAATAACAAGATGATCACGACAACAATTGCGATTCCACACCCAGCTCCAAACATAGTTTGAACCTCCTTTGTTCTACTTTCTCGGTCGATCTAGCAAGAGAATATTAAGCCTAAGGCAATTAAGATCAAAATTGCGATGGCAATAACGCCAACACCTACGCCAGCATGCGCAACTGGTGCACAACAACCCATTCCATATCCGTACATGGTATACCCTCCTTTACCTTTTTCTTAGTCATAAGAATTCAAGAACGATTTATAAAACGATTCCCATTGCGATTAAAAGAAGGATAATCACAACCACGATTGCAATTCCAGAATTTACATTGGTCATATTCAGCAACCTCCTACTTCCAAACTTGGTATCTATTGGGTACACAGTATGATATGTCAGAGAACCTAAATTGTTAATATTTTCCTAATGTAATTATTCACAATGTTAAAGACGCTTTCCGGTTCATCCGAAGAGCGTCTTTAACTTAGTGACTAATAGTTTGGATTTTGCAGGCGTCGCGTAAACTCGTTCATTCCCATCGAGGCAAAGCAATAAACGCGATGCACGTGATAGGCATCGGTCTTGTCATCCGCCCATCCACGGGCCGTGGTAACCGCCATCAAATACCCCGTATCTTTCACAACCTGCACAACCTTGGCGTTGAGATCTCCATTAGGGTAAGCGAGAAAATTCACCGGCTGCCCCAGCTCTTTTTCTAAGATTTCCTTTGAAGTGCGAAGTTCACTGAACACCGTGGAAGGATCAATTTTTGTTAAAAAAGGATGATTGGTCGTGTGACCCTCTATTTCCCACCCGTTGGCAACAAGCTCTTTGAGCTGAGGCCAAGACATAAATGCAGCTCCATTAATATAGCTGGTTACCATGAAGACCGTCGCTGTAAAGCCATGCTTCTTTAAAATAGGATAAGCGGTCGTATAATTGTCCACGTATCCATCATCAAACGTAATGACAAAAGGTTTTGCAGGCAGGGCCCCCCCCTTATATGAGGCTTGGTATAACTGTTCTAACGAGACGCTATGAAACCCTTTGTCCTGCAAATAAGCCATTTGAGCTTCAAACGCTTCGGGTGGCATTCTTAAGTCATTTCCATTCTCCAGCATAACGGAGTGGTAGTAAAGGATGGGCACAGCTTGGTTTACTAGCGGGCTTAATGGTGTAGACGACTTGTTGGGCGATTCTTGTTGGTCGGTTTCATTGGCTGGATTAATGGTCGTTAATGGCGTTTGAGCAGGAGGGTTTGGTTTTGGTCTTGTGCACCCACTACTTCCCAAGACAAGTAAAACGAAGAGGAGAGCTCCAATGATCTTCTTTACCATCGTTTGCTCCTTTTTTTGACTAGTATAAGTGAACATTAGACATTAAGCACGAGCGGCTTTGCCACCTTTACGGGGCTTTTTCTTCATGTGGGTCTTAATTTCCACGAGGATTTGGCTGGCGTTAAAGATCGAGGAATAGGCTCCACTGAATACCCCAAGGATCATCGCCAAAGAAAAGACTCTCGTCGATTCCCCACCTAGGATAAAGACCGAAAGAAGAGCTATCAGTACCGTAACAACGGTATTAATGGATCGGCGCATAGTCTGCCATACGGACTTATCAACCATGTCCTCATAGCTTTCTGCCTTTCTCATCTTTGCCTGGTTCTCACGAATTCGGTCAAAGATCACCACGGTATCATTGATGGAGTAACCGAAAATTGTCAAGATTGCGGCCACAAACGTCGAATCAATTTCCCATCTAAAGAGCGAGAAAAGCCCGACAACCACTAAAACATCGTGCAATAAGGCGATAATCGCAGAGATTGCAAAGACAAACTGGAAACGGATCGTGATATAACCAATCATCAAACCCATGGCAATAATTAAGGCATAAAAAGCATTTCTGGTGAGTTCTTGCCCCATCGCGGGACCGACTTTATCCTCTTTAAGCGTTGCTTTATCATACTCTCCCACCTTAGTTTGCAAGGCGGTGAGTAATTCATTGCGTTTGGTTTCTTCCATAGCTTCTGTTCGGATCAAAGCATTGGTATTCCCATTGGATAATTGTACAGGTCCTTCGAGTCCCACCGATTTCATCGTATCTGTAATCGATGCTTGGGTCACAGCCTTATTAAAGGTCATGTCGAGCATGGTTCCACCTTTGAAGTCGATCCCCAAATTCAATCCCTGCATGAAGAGGGAAATAATACCAGGGATGATAATCAATAATGAAATGCCAAACCACCAATATCTTTTTCTGACAATATTAAAATAAAGTGGATGTATTTTTTGTACTTCAACGTAAGTCGCTGGATGCCCTTTTTCCATTATACCTCCCTCCTAACGCCGAACCATGTCGTCTTCATATTTGGGTTGATTCCCACAGTCAAGCGTAATACAAGACGGGTGAACGTAATTGCTGTAAACAAGCTCGCTATGATCCCGATACCTAACGTCATCGCAAACCCTTTAATGGAACCGGTTCCAAACGCGTAAAGGGTCATTGCTGCGATAAACGTCGTGACATGGGCGTCAATAACTGTCACAAAAGCTCTGCTAAACCCGGATTCTACACCGGCCCGCAGCGATTTACCAGCCCTGACTTCCTCTTTCACGCGTTCGTAGATAATAATATTAAAGTCCACGGCCATCCCAATCGAAAGAATAAAACCGGCGAAGCCTGGTAGTGTCAAGACCACTCGAAACATCCAAAAAACCCACAGTACAATGAGACCGTAGACTATTAAGGAGAAATCCGCAACAGCCCCAGGTAAATGATAAAAGACGAGCATAAACACAAAAATAAAGATGAGCCCGTACAGACCAGCTTGAATGCTTTTATGTAACGAGTCAACGCCCAAAGAGGCACCCACCTGACGTTTCTCGGCAATACTCATGCTCACAGGTAATGACCCGGAGCGCATGAGGACCGCATCATTCGCTGCAGCATCCAAGGTAGTATATCCGGTAATTTCCGCTTGGCCGTTCAGGATCGGTGTGTTAACGGTTGGATTCGTCAAGAGTTTGTCATCTAAATAAACGCCAAGTCTTTGACCGATTAACTTGGTCGTTAAATCACCAAACTTTTTGCCCCCCTCTGAGGAGAAGGTTAAATTAACAACATATTGCCCCGCCTGTTGGGCTTGCCCGCCCTTGGCGTCTTTGAGATCATCCCCTTGTAACATAACATTTCCTTGGGGATCCCTAAAGGTTAACTTAGCGGTTGTCTTCAGAGTCTCCACCGCTTTATCGGGATCGCTAACACCCGCTAAATCGATAATAATACGTTTCTTATCATAGTCTGCTTGGACTATAGGCTCGGATACCCCCAGCGCATTCACCCTGTTCGCTATGATGGCTTTCGCTTTGTCGATGTCATCTTTAGTAATTGGATTACCATTTTTATCTTGTTCTGCCTGTAGTACTAAATGCACACCACCGCGCAAGTCAAGTCCCAACGGAATACCCTTTACCGGATCCGTAAGGGGTTTGATCGATAACGCAACAGCGGCTGCAACGACTAACACAAGGGCTACTAGTTTGATAATGTTTCCCCGTCTCATCTGTTTTCCTCCCTTTTAATATGGTGGTACTTGCCCAACCAATTCCCATTATAAATCGTTCAAGATTGCAATGTCAATCAGGTTAACAAACCAATCAGAGCAACTTAACTTCGTTAATTTTGAGTTCAAATTTAGTTTGTAAAAATTCTGCGGCCTTACGGCATAAAAGCATTCGGGCCAGAAAAATCTCAAAGTACTCCATGACCGGGCAGATTTCGGTGTCAATCGTGAGTTCCAAAGCGATGCGTTCTTTAGGATAGACTCGAAGAAAGGAGCGTTTAACCGCATAATTAACCCGGTCATGAATATCGAACGTTGCAAGATCAGAATTTCGGACTCGCGAACGATGAACGTCAGATTTATCAGCAAGGATTAAAGCCGCCGAAATGTTATTAACGGGATTACCATCAAGCTCGTCGTGGTTGCCAATGGCGCCAATGACGCTGGCAATTTCGTCCGGTGCCATTCCATGGCGTTCCAAAATCCCTGCTGCGAGGATTGCCCCTGTTTGGGCATGCGAAACACGATTAACGGCATTACCGATGTCGTGTAGATAAGCCGCAATGGCGGCCAGTTCGCACTCTCTTTCAGGTTGTTCCATTTTTATGAGGATATTTGTCGCGATATGTGACACTAAGCCTACATGCCTAAGCCCATGTTCCGTATAACCGATGGCCGCAAGATGACGGTTTCCGGCATCAATCAGAGCTTGTACATAGGAATCATCTTTAATCGCTTGCAAAGTGACCTTTGTCAAAATAAACCCCTCCTGAAATTCGCAACCGATAACAATTCATTCCCACCGTTCCTAAATCATTGACCAGACCATAATTCGCCCATGCACCCACGACCGTGCCCAAACCTGGTATGAGCTGAAGTGTTTTTCGAAAATCAAGGGCATCGCGATACTCTCGCTGAAACTGTTCCCAATCAATCTGCTGTAAATACCCTTCCTCCGCTGGGCAACTCCCTATGTTCCTCTCCCAGTTTAGGATGACGTCGAATAATTCAGGACGCTTTTCTTGACTAGAAAAGGTCAACTGGAAAATATACAACAAAAAAAGACGTTCTCGATAATCTTGGGTCGAAAACCCATAAACATGCGCTAACTCAAAAAGAAACTTCATTTTTATGACGATGAGCGCTGGAAAATCAGCGATCGCTAGAGTAAAACCGCCTGCACCCGTCCCTGCCCCTTCAGCTGCAGCAATTCTCTTATACTTGACAAGCAGTGTCCTAGCCAATTGATCACGTTTTTGCAGAGAAGTTTCATAGACAGGTGCGCTTTTAGGGATGAAATCAAGTCCAAAAACAACCGATTTAACCAACCCTTTAACGGTTGCTGTGATCACTGTCTGGACCTTTTTTGGTATAATTTTATCATTCACTTTAGTTTGAAGGACTTTTGAGGTTCGCTCGAGTAATCCCGGCCGTTTTAGTAGTCTTCGTGCCCAACGGTTCAATTCAACTCGTACCTGATTTTCATAGGTTTGTTCTTCTTGAATTGGATGATATATGGGCACAGCTTCACCCCCAATGACGCATTTTCCATCAAATAAGCGTAGAAGCAAGTGGTCAGTACCACTTGCTTCTATAATACTTCTTTTATAAATAGTTGCTTTAAACGCTCTTATTTTAATGACTTTAATTTCTATTTAGTTTTTCCGAGTTCTATTTCACGATTTTCCACGCTCATAATTCCTGATTTGGACACTTCAACCTCTACTTTATCCGCAATGGTCATCAGTACAGAATTGTCTTTCACTTTCGTAATTTTGCCATAGAGTCCCCCTGCTGTAATGATTACATCTCTAGTCTTAATTCCGCTGAGTAGCGCCTTTCGCTGCTTTGCCTGTTTTTGTTGCGGTCGAATCATGACGAAGTAGATAAATGGAACGAAAATTACAACGTATAGAACTAAGGTCATTGTCTGTGATGGCATTTAATTATCCCCCTTTATTCAATCTTAAAGCTATTCCCCATGGGAGTGCTAAAATCCTTTTAAATTAGGAAAACTTACTCATTTTATCCAACGTCGAGACGCCCACTTCTACAAGTGGGCGTTCCCCGTTCTCCACTTCAGGTGGGGTAAACTCCCCACCTGAAGCCCCGATGTTCAGCTTTAGCTGAACGAGTTTACTAGGACTAGCGACATACTAATCCTGCTCGTAACCGTAATCCGAAAAACATGTTTGTCGGTACTCTGGCAAACGGTCTTCCTTAATTGCCTCTCGGATTTCTCGCATTAAGTTTTGCAGGTAACGCAAGTTATGAATGGTCATTAAACGGATCCCTAGAATTTCTTCCGACTTGATCAAATGTCTGATATAAGCCCGTGAGTAGTTGCGGCACGTATAGCAATCGCAAGTAGGATCAATCGGGCCAAAATCATGCGCGCAGCCGGCGTTACGAACAATCACTTTACCATACCGGGTCATCGCAGTGCCATTGCGTGCAATCCGAGTTGGTAGCACACAATCAAACATGTCTATCCCTCGCATAACCCCTTCGATCAGAGCGTCTGGGGAACCAACCCCCATCAGATACCGGGGTTTTTCTCTTGGAAGTAAGGGCACCGTATAATCTAAAACCTGATACATCATTTCCTTCGGCTCTCCGACGCTTAAGCCCCCGATTGCATAACCTGGCAAATCCAGTTCCGTGATTTCCGCCGCGCTTTGACGGCGTAGGTCCTCATACATCCCTCCCTGTACAATTCCAAATAAGGCTTGGGTGTCTGTCGTCGTCAAGGTTTCCTGACATCGTTTAAGCCAACGTGTCGTCCGCTCTAGAGATTTTTTGGCGTACTCATGTTCACAAGGATACGGTGCGCACTCATCAAAGGCCATCACAATATCCGATCCCAAAGCCATCTGAACTTCAGTCGCGATTTCAGGGCTTAAAAATTGAAGCGAGCCGTCGATATGCGATCGGAATTCTACGCCACTCTCTTTGATCGTCCTTAGATGCCCCAAGCTGAACACTTGGAAACCACCGCTATCGGTTAAAATCGCTCCGTCCCAGTTCATAAAACGATGAAGCCCACCTGCTTCTCGAATTAACTCATGCCCTGGGCGCAAGAAAAGATGATACGTGTTACTTAAGATAATGCCTGCCCCGATCTCTTTGATTTCCTCGGGGGTTATAGTCTTCACCGTCCCTTGCGTCCCAACGGGCATAAATACCGGCGTTTCAATTACGCCATGCGGCGTATGTAATTTTCCCAAACGTGCTCTCGTCCGAGAATCTTCTTTAAGTATTTCCAAATGAACCGCGGCCAAACCCTTCACTTCCTTCTTTTTCACAGTGTACCTCTCATAAAATGAGCATAGCATCACCAAAACTATAGAACCGATAGCGTTCTGCAACGGCCAGTTCATAAGCCTTTAGCGTTAATTCCCGTCCGGCTAAAGCACTGACTAGCATGATCAGGGTTGACTTAGGAAAATGAAAATTCGTCAATAAAACGTCAACAACCTTAAAGGCATAGCCTGGGTAAATAAAAATATCCGTCCACCCAGCACCTGGTACAACCTTTCCCTGATCATTGCCCACGGTTTCTAGAGTCCGCGCCGCGGTCGTTCCCACGGCAATGACGCGCCGTCCTTCTTGTTTTGCTCGATTTATGTGCTCTGCAGCTTCCAAATCCACCCTATAATATTCTGAATGCATCGGATGATCCTCGATATTTTCTACTTTAACAGGACGAAAGGTTCCTAGACCCACATGGAGAAGAATCTCTACAATTTCTATGCCCTTCTTCCGAAGGTCACCCAGCAGTTCAGCCGTAAAATGCAGCCCTGCTGTGGGCGCGGCTACAGAGCCACTTTCCTTAGAGTACACGGTCTGATAACGTTCTTGGTCTTCTAGTTGGGCGGTAATATAGGGTGGTAGGGGCATCTGCCCGAGAGTGTCTAAAATAGTTTCGAAAACACCTGAGTAGGTGAATTGGATCTTTCGATTTCCGTTGTCCAAGATATCTAGAAGTTCCCCGATCAGTATTCCACCCCCAAAGAGAACCTTTTGCCCCACTTTGAGACGCTTACCCGGCTTAACCAAGGCTTCCCAGATGTTGAGTTCAAGCCTCCTCAACAGTAGGACTTCTATTTTCCCCTCAGTTCCCTCTTTTTCACCGATCAAACGCGCAGGAATGACGCGGGTGTTATTAATCACAAGCACATCGCCTGCTCTAAGGAGCGATACAAGGTCTCGAAACCTATGATGCTCAATCCCTCCACTGACCCGATTGAGCACCATTAAGCGCGAAGCATCCCTGGGCTCAATCGGGTGTTGTGCAATCAGCGTTTCGGGCAAATTAAAATCAAACTCAGATACGTTCAACCCATCATTCTCCTTTATCAGATTTCACAATCGACTATTGTTGACTAATCTGAGTATTCGTGTAATAAAACGTTAAGATTTCCTGATAGCTATACCCAAGTTGGGACATATGATAAGCACCCCATTGCGACATCCCAACCCCATGGCCCCAACCCCGGCCATCAAAAACAAAAACTCCGAACGGTTGGGAATCAGTACTGGGGCCTTTTGCTGAACTCAAGATTTTGGAGAGTAAGGGCCCCTGCTCCATTTCCTGAGCTCCTAGAGATCCTGGTAACCCTGATACGTTCGATTTGCTATTGGGAGCTCGATTTGTAGCGATTTTTCGGGTCTCAAATAAACTCCCCAGAAAGGCAAACTTTTGAATGGGTTGCCCAAAAGGATAAAATTTCTTGACGAATATCCGGGCTGTAACCGTCTTGGAGAGCCCGAATCCATCTTCCATTCTAACACTTTTTACCCTACCAGAGGGGTATTTGTCAAGTTCAACCTTCGTCACGGGTCCCAGTCCAAAGGTAGAACCCAACACTGGCGCTGAGACGATAAATCTCCATTGATTGGCTGCGCCTCCAACGGCTTGTGAATAGGGATCTGGATGAGACACATTATTGCTATCTGATTTTCCCCATACATTTTTTGCGTCTTCTGTGTAACCTCCGCTGTGCGAAGAGTAGAGTGCTTCGATCGGTTGCTTACTCTGTTCATCGACGATAATTTCTCCACGAGTTGCCTCAACTGCCGCTGAGGCTTCTCCCTCCACGAGCTTACCTGCATAGGCTTGATCAATATCTGGAGAATCCGTGATCGCCTTTTCACCATTTTCAGTATGTTTTACTAAGAAGGTCCGAGCAGCGACGGCTTGAGCCTTGAGGGCTTCTGACCCTCCCTTAGACCATTCATTGCTCATCTCTGTCGGCACAACGCCTTTAAGGTAGTCTTCACTATCCACCCTATTGACAACCTGCCAATGACCGCTCTGCCAACTTAGGTTTAAATCTCCACGATAAACAGCGGCCTTATCTTCAGGTGTTTTAATACTTAGAGCGCCCGAATTGATCCCCTTAATTTTCAAAGTGGTACCCCTAAGAACTTGAAATTCCTGATGGTTGATCCGCACTATTGGAGTCCATCCTCCCCAACCCACCTGTAAACTGGAACCAGCTGGAAGCTTTAGGGTCGTTGAATCCATAATGAGCTGATATTCCCCTTTTTCAACCTGAATTTCCAACCAACCAGCCTGACCTAATTTCCATACAAGTTCAACGGAGATTTCGTTCGCTTGGCAAGGCTTAACCTGAATCAACAAAAGAATCAATAAGACCGTACACAAAAATGGTAACCGCTCTATAATCCGAAACATGCTCATCCCCCACCTTCTTACACCCATCAGAAAGGATCACTTTCAGGCAAGTTTGCTACATGTTCAGATTACCCTATTTTCTCCGTTTATATCCTTTAAATTGTTTAATCAGGGACGGGAGAAGGGACGGTTCTTAACTTACATACAGGTCTCTGGAGAGAGGGCACGATGCATCGTGCTCCTACATGGTTTCCTGTGGGAAAAGCCCACTGTCAGCCCGTTTCGGGGGAAGGGGGTAGCTTAAATGCTCATACGCCCTAACGGTCGCCACGCGTCCCCGGGGAGTCCTTTGTAAAAATCCCATTTGTAGTAAAAAAGGTTCCACAACATCTTCAATGGTCACGGACTCCTCCCCAATCGTAGAGGCGAGCGTCTCCAAGCCCACCGGTCCTCCAGCGAACACTTCAATAATAGTTTTTAACGCTTTCTGATCAATCTGATCCAGACCCATAGGATCGACTTCTAAGCGGTTTAGGGCATCTCTAGCAATCGTTTGGGTTACGACACCGTCTTCCCAAACCAAGGCGAAATCCCTCACCCGTTTCAACAGTCGATTACCAACCCTTGGTGTTCCCCTGGAACGTCGAGCAATCTCTTCTGCGCCGTCATCGGTGATATCCAATCTTAAAATACCTGCCGCACGCAATATGATTTCTTTTAAGTCCTCAACCTCATAGAATTCAAGTCGGCTAATAACCCCAAAACGGTCACGGAGAGGCGAGGTTAACTGTCCAGCACGGGTTGTTGCCCCCACCAACGTAAATGGAGGCAAAGATAAGCGAATAGAACGAGCACTTGGACCTTTTCCAATCATAATGTCCAGACATCCATCTTCCATGGCCGAATAAAGGATCTCCTCGGTCGTAGAATTCAAGCGATGAATCTCATCGATAAATAGCACATCCCTAGGTTCTAAGGCTGTCAGGATAGCGGCTAAATCCCCAGGACGTTCAATCGCCGGACCAGAAGTGGTGCGTATACTCACGCCCATTTCCGCAGCAATGATATTGGCAAGTGTGGTTTTCCCCAAACCGGGCGGTCCATATAATAAGACATGATCGAGTGCTTCCCCACGGGTGGAGGCCGCCTGGATAAAGATACTCAAATTTTCTTTGACTTTTCTCTGCCCAATATAGTCACACATGCGACAAGGACGAAGGACTTCCCCTTCATGATCTGTCAGTTGTTCTTGTGGAGCCACCAAACGCTCTTCCATTTCCATGCCCCCTCTCGTCTGCCTCTATATAACGTGCGATCATCTTTCGTTCAATGAGTTATTGACCACCAGCCAGCATTCGCAAGGCCTTTTTCACTTGCTCTTCTGTCGTTAAATCCCCACCATCTTTTTGACGCCCAAGGGCCTGTCTAGCTTCTTCTAAACCAAAGCCAAGCGCCAATAAGGTTTGTAAAGCTTCTGAGTGCGCAAGGGGAGATGGGGTTTGCGATGAGAATGCGTCCCCACCCATTGGTAGAGAGACATGTCCCTTAAGTTTTTCTTTCAGTTCCAAAATAAGTCGTTGGGCTGTTTTCTTCCCGATGCCAGGCACTTTAGTCAACAAATTAAGGTTTTCACTAATTATGGCACTTTCAATTTGTACGGCACCAAAGGTTGAAAGGAGTGATATGGCGGCTTTAGGGCCAATGCCGGAAACACTCAACATCTCAAGAAAGAGTTGTTTTTCTTCTAAGGAGGAGAATCCATAAAGGGATATATCATCTTCACGCATCACCACATGGGTGTACACGACAAGTTCTTGTCCAGGACAAGCCTTAGCCAATAGCCCATAAGGCACAGAGAGTAAATATCCAACCCCTTGGACATCCATCACCAAACGTTCTGCTTGGATTTCCCACACCTTACCACGCAACATCCCGATCATCGGAATTCCTCCATTCTCCGATTCAATGTAAAACTATGGGCATGACAGATCGCAATTGCTAAAGCATCTGCCGTATCATCGGGTTTGGGGATTTCATCGAGCCTTAACAATCCTTTAACCATTTGTTGGACCTGTTTTTTGTCCGCTCTTCCATATCCCACAACGGCTTGTTTAACCTGTAACGGGGTATATTCATACACAGCAATGCCCCGTTGGGCACCCGCCAACATGACGACACCACGAGCGTGGGCAACAGCTAGGGCCGTCGTTGTATTGCGATTAAAGAAAAGCTCTTCAATGGCCATGTGATCCGTTGGATGTTCCTGAAGAAATGGGTCAATCTGTTCAAATAACATTAACAAACGCACTGCTAAGGGTGTGTGAGCCGGCGTTCTCCAGCAAGAATAAGCCAGCGCGCTTAAATGATTTCCTTTTTGTTCAATTAATCCATACCCCATAATCGCCGTTCCAGGGTCGATTCCCAAAATAATCATACACGGTCACGTCTTCCTTTCAACATAATAGATTTCGACAGAAGACGGACGATTCCCTTTCTTTGATAGACCACTTTACTCTCGTTACGAGGGTTCAATGGCTGTATCAATAAACGACTGTACTTCATCCATGGAATAAAACTCAACTTTAGGCGCTATTTCCAGCATCTCCTTGGACCAAGCCTGGACATCTAAGCCAGTCAAAACGACTCGGCCACTGATTCCGGGGGCTCCTTCGATCACGGAAAGTATCCCTTGCTCGATCCCAAAGTGATAGGTCACCTTAGCCAAGACATCCTTCGTTGACACCGGCTCTGAGTTCATGGTATTGACGGCACTAAGAGGATGATTTATATTGTACCACCATGACGTTGCTGCTGGCACGATACTGCCAATTGCCAATCCAAGGATCACCACAAGACTCATGACTAAATATCTAGGCATCATGAAAAGCCCTCCTGACTTTGTCTTTTTTCTGTAGTCTTGCCAAGAGGGCAACAATTAATCATTATGCAGTTAGGAAGTCAACTCGCTTCGCTTGATGATTCAGAGCGGGTCTCTTACCTCCCCCACTGAATTAGAAGGTATTATCATAAATTATGCCGAATTCAGCTGAAGCTTATAGAAGTGGGAGACTTTTTCTTACACTTAGTTAAAAGTCTTGGTCGCCTAGAGCCTCCGCCAATTCAAAATTAGAATACACCCCTTGAGCATCATCATGGTCTTCTAACGTATCCATCAAACGGACAATCTTCCGAGCCTGCTCTGGGTCCGTAATCTCGAGGGTGTTTTGAGGAATCGGGCTAATCTCAGCTTCTACAACAGCGATCTTTTGTTCCAGAAGCGCCTGCCGTACAACCTCCATCGCTTCAGGAACCGTGTAGACAACATACCCGTCCTCATCTATATCAAGATCTTCAGCTCCCGCGTCTAAGGTCACCATCATAAAATCATCGTCGCTTAACTTAAGTCCCTCACGTAAGACTCTCAGCTGTCCTTTTTCTTCAAACATCCAACCGACGCTACCCGTCTCTCCCATGTTCCCGCCATTTTTAGAGAAGATGTGGCGAATTTCTCCAGCACTACGGTTGCGGTTATCTGTTAAAATATCAATCATGACGGCGACCCCTCCTGGGCCATACCCTTCATAACGTAGCTCTTCAAAGACTGTGCCTTCCGTTCCGCCAGCCCCTTTAAGAATAGCGCGTTGAATGTTCTCATTGGGTACATTTTCCGCCTTGGCGTTTTCAATGGCGATTTTTAAGCGGAAGTCGTTCAGGTCTCCCCCACTAGCGCGGGAGGCAACCACAAGCTCTCTGCCCAGTTTGGTGAAGATTTTCCCCCTAGTGGCATCTGTCTTACCTTTTTTATGTTTAATGTTTGCCCACTTTGAATGTCCTGACATGACAAACTCCTCCTAACGCTAATACACTATAAAGTAGTTTAGCATAGGGCGATTTCCCTTGTAAAGCAATATAATCGGAAACTTACATATTATGAGGTTATTTGGTTAATTAAAAACATCGGTGCTGAGATAACGTTCTCCGGTATCAGGCGCAATGACCACCACGTTTTTCCCTTCACCCAGGGTTTCTGCTACCTTCATGGCAGCCCAGACGGCAGCGCCAGAAGAAATTCCCATTAAAAGTCCTTCTTCGCGGGCTAAACGCCGCGTGATCTCCAAGGCATCCTCGTTGCTCACTGAGATAAGCTCGTCCACAATGGCCTTGTTTAAAACTATCGGGACGAACCCAGCCCCAATTCCTTGAATTTTATGGGGTCCCGCTTTTCCACCAGAAATAACAGGAGACGAGGCAGGTTCCACTCCAATAATCTTTATTTCAGGGAGATGCGCTTTTAAGATCTCACCCACCCCAGTAATCGTGCCTCCCGTGCCAATACCCGCAACAAAGGCATCCATATCCTTCAATTGGTCGAGAAGTTCTATCGCCGTGGTCCTTCGATGGGCCTCTGGATTGGCAGGGTTTTCGAATTGTTGCGGCATAAAGTAATCTGGGTTTTCATGGAGCAACCGTTTGGCCTCCGCAATCGCCCCCTTCATACCTTCCACGCCAGGTGTTAACACAAACTCTGCGCCATAAGCGCCCATTAGAAGCCGTCGTTCAACACTCAAAGAGTCTGGCATGACAACAATCAAGCGATAACCTCGGGCGGCTGCGATCATGGCCAGCCCAACCCCTGTGTTCCCACTGGTCGGCTCAATGATGGTTCCCCCAGGCTTAAGTGCGCCACGTTTCTCGGCCTCCTGAATCATTCCCCAGGCAATACGGTCTTTAATACTTCCCCCTGGATTAAACGATTCAACTTTAACATAAATATTGGCCATTCCAGACTGAACCATTCGCTGTAAACGAACTAAAGGGGTCTGCCCTATCAAGTCCATTATAGAATCAACAACACGCATATTTAATCCCCCTATTTCTTACCTATATAGTAATATTTATGCTACCAATAACGATGCTCTTTGTCAAACCTAAGACTGATTAAGCTTGAATCTTTCTTCAATCTCTAGCACCAGGACTTCAATCTGGTGGGGTAGAGGGGTACGAAGCACTCCCACCAGTCTAATATTCCCACGTTGTATTGGCAAAAGCAATTTGTCCGCTTTACTCGCCGAAATTGCCGTTGCCATTGCAGGGGTTATTTCTCCTAAGAGGCCATAAACCATCATCACTGAAACGGAACCCACAATGAGGTCCACCCGTTCTACGTTATAACAAATCGCAGACTCCCCTGAAGCGCCTTCTGTAGCCCCAGCGCGCAACATCGCTCCCGTTGCCAGAGCATTGGTTCCCAAGGCTAGTATATCCAACCCAGGCAGCTTTTTGCGTAACTGTTCCACAATATGTTTACCAATACCGCCACCCTGTCCATCAATAACTGCTATCCTCATAATACCCCCTTGATTCCTTCTCAACAAAGGGACGATCGTTCCTTAAAAACGTCGTCCCTTTCTAAATTTAAGCTTCATTGTCCGCTAGAGATTTTCCACGCCAATGCTTCATGGCTACCTGTACGGATCGCGCCATTTCAAGGGAGAAGTCAGCTCCTGTTTTTCGAGCATAGATCATTTGTCCCATGTTTTTTGCTCCCAGGGTATTCTGAGGTTTGAATCCCTTAGCGCGCTCTGAAAACATGACTTCCCGGTCTTTCTCTGTTAAACCATGGTACGTATTTTCTGACACAATAAATTGCGAATCAAAGCGTTCCCTAGGCTTAGGCCGTTCGCCCTCCGGGTAATACCCATAACATAACAGACTAATAGGAAACACATAGGGCGGAAGGTTAAACAATTGTTGATGTGTTTCATAATTTTCCATAATATCACCGATATAGCAAGATCCAATTCCTAGGGCTTCAGCGGATATCACTGTATTTTGGGCAGCGATCAGCGCATCGCAACACGCCAATAATAAATCCGCTTCATCGGGTCCATTAAAGTCTCTGCCTTGATCCTTACAATAGTCTTTAACCCCTGAATCTTGATAATAATCAAACCAGCGTTGAAGATCTGCTAAGAAAACAATGACAAGGGGTGCTTTGGCGATAAACGGTTGATGATCACACGTTTCACTTAAACGCTGCTTTAGGGCTAGATCCGAGACAATAATCATCGAATACATCATCATATTTCCGGCAGTCGGCGCCCGCATCGCAGCTTCAATGATCGCGTCTTTATCTTCATTCTTGATAGGCCGTTCAGCATATTGTCGCAATGAAACTCTAGTTCTCAGTATTTCTTGCACCGTCGATTGCACCCTTTGAACACCGCCTTTTCAGTCTTCAACATAAGGAATATTCAGAGGTCCAAGGGGCAATACCGCAAGACTCATATCGGCGCCGTACTGGAGCAATAGTTCCTTCAAAGTCTGTTCAATATCCTTCGTAGGTGTCAGCATGGCGATTTTGATTGATTCATCAGGTAATGTGGAATAAACGTAAACATCTGCCCACTCCTGGATCATCGCCATTCTTTGAGCTTCCCATTGGTCGAACATTTGAAACGTTGGATCATTAATCATTTCTAGGAGTTCCTTGGGAGAGTTACGCATCTGCAATATCTGCACAAAGTTTCCGTGAGAAGGCATGCCATCGCTACATTCAGCCGCACATATAATCGTACCCCCTTGTTTAACTATCATGCGGGCCGCGTCCATACCTTTTACCGCCTGATATAAGTTTTGATCAAGCGGGTAACCCGCATTCGTTGTTATCACAACATCGTAGCGTTTATCACATTTAATCATGGCATGTTCCTTGACGAAAGCACATCCTATGCCATGAGCCTCAACCATCTCACCGGCAAAAACTCCGGTAAGCTCTTTTTTTCCAGTCAGTGAGACATTAAGGAGAAAATCCGGTTTACAAAACGTATTGATTTCTCTCGTCATTTCTTGCAGGGGGTTCTTATCTAACTTACCCCAGGTAGCTAACGGATGACCAATCATTTTGGCATTATGAAACGTTAGGATCGTTTCAATTCCCGCGATACCTGGCATAACTCCCTTAGGTCCTCCAGAAAAACCTGCAAAGAAGTGAGGTTCTATGAACCCTGTCACGATCCTAAAGTCAGCCTCCACATAAGCTTTATTCAGGTATACGTCGCAGCCAGCGCTACTTGTTCCCAGGTTGGTCAGTTCTGATTTTTCGTGACAATGATGGTTAATAATCCGCACGGTATTTACAACGGCTTCCCCTAACATCCCGATAAGCTCTTCTCTAGTATTGTCACGATGCGTGCCAAGCCCATTAATAATCGTAACATTCTCCAGGGGGACATGGGGAAGTTCTTCAAGGATCCAAGGAATTAACTTTTCATTGGGCGTTGGTCTGGTAATGTCGCTAATCACAATGACCACGCGATCACTAGCCTTCACCATTTCTCTGAGAGGTTTGGTACCACTAGGGTTGCGCAGAGCCTTCACGACAGCTTCATGCTCGTCCTTAATTGGCTCCAGGCTGGTGGGCTCAATAACTGTCGCATTTTCTGGAACATTGACGCTCAAGCCTGTTTTTCCGTAAGCTAAAGTAACTTTCATAGTTCCTCCTTTTTTGGTTCAATGTAATGTTTGATTAATTTATAGTTTAGACGCCAAATCATGTAATTCTAGACTCACTTGTTGTACCCCTTCGACTAATTTAGCAATTTCCTGATTAGCCTGCGCCTGTTCATGGGTAATTGCGCTGTTACGAAGGGAACTTGCCGTAATTTTTTGAATGACGTTCTGAAACTCAAGTAAAATAACACTAATCTCATTGGCTGAACGATTACTTTCTTCTGCTAACTTGCGCACTTCACCCGCGACCACCGAAAATCCACGACCTTGCTCACCTGCCCGTGCAGCTTCTATTGCCGCATTTAAGCCTAAGAGATTGGTTTGTTTGGCGACTCGCCGAATAAGCTCTAGTATACTAGCGGTGGACTTGATCTGATTTTGCCCTTCCTGGGCTTCATTAGCAATCGTTTGGCTAATAGACGCTACCTCTTGGGCCGAAGCGGCCGTTTGTTGCACCGCACTGGCGGCTTGCTCGACTGAAGTACTCAGCACCTCGACTTGATTGCGAATGACGTCCTTTAATTCTTCATCTCGTAACATCATGATGACCATGCCAGCTGCAATCCTTGCAACTGGGGAGACTATTTCTAACCGACCACCAATGCC
>DHWG01000091.1:40832-41245 GCA_002413075.1 Desulfosporosinus sp. UBA5188
CTCGATCGCTATGTTTAAGCCCTCTCTAATTCTTCCTGTAACGTCAGCCTCCTGATCTGCTGCTGATATGGCGAGAGAATCAATGTTCGTGGTTAAAATTCGCTTACTACCGCTATGTTGTACGCCAATCCTCGTTTGAGCCGAATCAGCAATAATTGTTCCAGTCTCATCACAGACAATTACGGCAAATCCGCTTTTTTCGTAGATGAATTTTACTATGTTTTGGGCAATGAGATTACTAAGCTTACTAATCATCTTCAAACTCTCCTTTTCAGCCTCTATTTATCTTGCCACATTATACCACATTGTATAATATATTTCTGTTATAGGTATTTATTATACATATTTCTCATAAATGGACTTAAACTCACAGGCAGGCATTCATCGATCAGTCAAGAAATATAGTATAATTA
>DHWG01000022.1 GCA_002413075.1 Desulfosporosinus sp. UBA5188
ACAAAGGTATGTACTTGTACAAGTTTAAGAACTGCTCCTGACTTGCACTCGGATCACAACAAACTGTATTGGGTGATTGAAGGGGATGGCGCTAGGGGGCTCAAGTTAAAGTGCTGGGAACCCCATGAACCTCAAATTCCCAAGCGTTCCGATTGTGTCGTCTTAGTGCTGAAGGGCGGTTTGTGGGGGAAAATCTTACTGGAAGAGCAAGTTCACAGACCGGCTTGTTGCCCGGAGCTCCTTGGTCAGGTTTGGGACGCAGAGACGGCTTGGTGTTATTTCTTGAGATCTCCTGTTTTCGACCCCCAATATGAGCTGATGTCTTGGGTCATTCTCCTGAATTGTCACGAGAAAAATGCTGAGAACGAGGATTTGGTGAAACCCTTGGTGCTTTTAGAAGACCTCCAACACAGGTGGGAGGAAATTCAACCAGACATCGAAGATCTAAAATATCGGCCAAGCCATTTGCGGTTAGCTGCGGGGGATGCCAAGGAGGGGAAACTTCAGTGGTTCGATTTGTGGTAATGGCGGCTGGTCTAGCGACCCGAATGGGGCAAGATAAACTCGCTTTGCCTTGGAAGGATACCAACGTGCTGGGCCATGTTCTTCAGACTTTGCTCGAGGCAATCACGCTTCAACAGCAACAACGTTCGTTAGGTGGCTTCTCTCTCTTAATGGAGACTGAGATTGTTGTTGTCGCCAGACATCCCAGGGAGGCCTATCTCTCGAAAGACTTTATCCAGAGGTTCAATTCATACCGTGGTACTTGGATTGAAGTAGCACGTCCCAAACCACTTGCAGAAACGATTCGTTATGGTTTACAAGACTTAGATGGTGGGGTTCAGTGTATCGGATTTCTGCCGGGAGATCAGGTGGGAGTTACGGCCCAAGAACTTGCCAATTGTCTCGGGCAGGTGTTGATGAATTCTCCAGATTTTCTGGTGCCGATTGTCGGGGCGAAGGCTGTATCACCTGTGTTTTTTCATAAGTCTTATGTACCGGAGCTATTGGCACTTCAAGGTGAACAGGGCGGTCGAGACGTTTTATACCGTTATCCTGAACGCTGGTGTACGTATCCTGTCGGGGCACGATTTTCTCAAGATGTTGATACGCCGGAGCAATACAAGGCGTTGCTGGGTTAAATCAGATTCTCGTGATGGATATTTATGGACAAACTACATAGATATATTAAGATCAAACGGTTAAAAATACAGACATAAGGGAGACTGGAGCGAATGAAGAACAAACTCGTCATGGATGGACCGGTGGTTTTAATTCGCGGAGCTGGGGAACAAGCCTCTGGAGTGGGGTGGGCGCTAGCAAAAGCCGGGTTCAGAGTCGTGATGACGGAAGTGGCTCAACCCCTCATGGTTCGTTGGCCAGTATGTTTTGGAACGGCAGTATCGGAAGGACGATGGCAAGTTGAAGGGGTTTCGTCCAGCCGTGTAGAAGAACCTCAGGAATGCGAAGCCGCTTGGCGGGCTGGGGAAATACCAGTTTTGGTCGATCCTGATTTGACAGGTCTGTCGTTGCTGAAGCCCCTTGTTTTGGTGGATGCGATCATGGCCAAACGTAACTTGGGAACAAAAAGGGACATGGCTCCTAGGACCTTTGCCTTGGGACCTGGTTTTAGAGCGGGGACCGATGTCGATGTCGTCGTGGAAACGAATCGTGGGCATCATCTCGGACGGCTAATTTATCACGGCCTAGCTCAACCGAATACTGGAGTTCCAGGGGAAATTGGCGGTTTATCTAAGGAACGCGTTATTTATTCTCCAACAGCTGGAATCTTTAGAGCGAAGCGTGCCATTGGAGAACAAGTTTCGGTCGGAGATTGTCTTGGTGAGATTGAAGGTGGGAGACAGACCATCAAGGTCGTTTCTTTGATCAACGGTGTTTTAAGAGGTTTATTGCGCACGGAGACGCTGGTCGCTGAGCATGTTAAAATCGGGGATGTGGATCCTCGTGGGCTTGAAGACTATTGCTGGACGATCTCCGAGAAGGGTCGAGCCATTGGTGGCGCTGTATTGCTAGGTATTCTAGAAGGTGGGATTCTGAGCGCTCTTGTTGCCAAGAGTCATTAAGATTAAAGTTACGATTAACGTTGAACGAATTAAGTTCTGAAATAGTTGTTTGTCAGGAGGATAATTCAAATAGTTCGCGAATAGAGTACTATGTAGATTAATATCAGAAAAATTTGAATAATGATTAGTACTCATATATCCTTGATAATGGGATCAAGGGTTTCTACGAAGCAACCGTAAATTGCTTCTCTATGAGCCAGTGATGGTTTATGGGGTTTTGTAATAGGGTTGTTTTTTCATGGGCTTATTTATAGAAGGGGTGATAAAATGGAACCGGCACTTTCCAATTGTTTGATTCCCATGGCATTTGATAGGCCTGAGATAGAACCATTTTCCATCTATGCCATCAATGACGCTGTGGGAGTGAGGATCACGTCACGATCAAGGCCAAGAAAAAATCTGCAGGCGTCTCGCAGAGGAAAGGAGTATTTGGGGTTAAGTTAGGAAATACGAAACATTTGTCCTTATATGACAGCTCAGTAAGTCAGCGTGTTAGAGACCGAACATGGAAGAAAACAGGAATGTTTGGGGAAACTATTTTTTTAGGGGAGGGCTGTTCATGTCAACCATTACAAAAAATACCAAACCTCCAGTAGGTGAAGCTGCGGGCCTATTGGAACGAATTTTTCATCTAACGGAATTGGGTACCAATCCTCACACGGAGATTCTTGCGGGAGTTACCACCTTTGTGACCATGGCCTATATTTTATTTGTTAATCCTAATATTCTAAAGGATGCAGGGATGCCAGTTAATGCAACCTTTGCAGCGACGGCCATAGCCGCGTGCGTTGCGACACTGATCATGGGTTTATATGCTAACTATCCCATCGCCCTAGCTCCTGGTATGGGGCTCAATGCGTTCTTTACCTACTCAGTCGTTATCGGAATGCAACTTCCATGGCAGACAGCGCTGGGCGCGGTCTTCATCTCAGGATTTGTTTTTTTCCTGATGACGGTAACAAAACTTCGAGAATGGATCATGGAAGGCGTCCCAGAGGTCTTACGAATTTCCATTGGAGTAGGGATTGGGTTGTTCATTGCCTTCATAGGTCTTCAAGAGGGCAAACTGGTGGTCGATAACGCAGCGACCTTAGTGACGCTGGGCAACATGAAATCTCCCAGTGTCCTTGTCACAGTCTTTGGTTTAATTGTGACCGGATTTTTCCTGGCGAGAAAAGTCAAAGGCGGCTTACTCATCGGCATTTTACTCACGACACTTTTTAGTATGCTTATGGGCTATTCTCCGTTACCAACCGGCATGTCAAGTTTTGTTAGCTTTCAAAATCCTTTCACAGCTATTGTACCGGTTATGGGGCAACTTAATATTAGGGCTGCTTTTGATTATGGTTTGATTTCGATTCTCTTTGCCTTTACGTTTGTTGATTTATTTGACAATATTGGCACCTTGCTCGGGGTTTCACGCAAAGCAGGACTTTTAGACGAACATGGTAATTTACCTCGTGCTGGAAAAGCTCTGATGGCGGACTCGGTTGGAACGATGTTCGGAGCTGTCATGGGGACCCCTACAGTCACCTCTTATATAGAAAGTGCTGCTGGTGTGTTAGAGGGTGGTAAAAGTGGCTTGACCGCGGTCATTGTGGCCATTCTTTTCGCAGTATCGCTTGTTTTTGCGCCGCTCATTGGATTGATTCCAGGGACAGCGACGGCACCAGTTCTTATCTTGGTCGGTGTCTTAATGATGGGTGAAATCGTTAAAATTAAGTTTGATGACTTTACCGATGCATTACCGGCCTTCTTGACCATCGTGATGATGCCTTTAACGTACTCCATTGCCCAAGGTTTAGCGTTTGGGTTTATGTCTTATACCATTATTAAATTGGTGAGTGGGAAGTATAAGCAGAACAATGCCGTCATGTATATCTTGACCATTCTCTTTATTATTCACTTTGTCATTGGTTAGTTGTTAGTCGCTAATCTGACTTTAAAATGGCTTGAAGAGATCGGCTTATATTAGGTTTGATGTGTGATATTCGAAGTTCGAATATCACACATCAAATGTTGCGCAAATCGGTGGGAGAGCCTTTCATAAGTAGGAAAAGGGTGGGATTGAAAATGCGTATCCTCTTTAAGAATGCTAAGATTGTAACAATGAATGCAACACGTGAGGTCATTCAGGGTGATCTACTCGTCGAGGGGTCACGAATCGTGGAGGTTGGCGGAGTGATTGAACAACCTGCCGATCAAGTCATCGATCTCCAAGGAGATTTACTGATTCCTGGGTTAATTCAAACCCATATCCATCTTTGCCAGACCTTATTTAGGGGCCAGGCCGATGATTTAGAGCTATTGGATTGGCTTAAATTTAAAGTTTGGCCGTTAGAAGGTGGGCATGATCCGGAATCCCTCTTTGATTCGGCCTTACTTGGGATTGGTGAATTATTTCTTGGAGGGACTACGACGATTGTGGATATGGAAACCGTCCATCATACGGAACACGCTTTTGAAGCGATCCTCGCGACTGGCCTAAGAGCCTTATCCGGGAAGGTCATGATGGATGATTGCAACAAGGATATTCCACCTTCTTTACGGGAGACGACAGAAGCCTCCCTGCAAGAAAGTGTCGATTTATATGAGAAATATCATGGTAAAGGGAATGGACGACTCGAAGTCGCTTTCACGCCTCGTTTCGTTATTTCCTGTACTGATACGTTATTGAAAGAAATCTCACATCTTGCTCGAGCGAAAAATGCCTTTGTTCATACACATGCCTCAGAGAATCAAACAGAAATACAGGTTGTAGAGAGCACGCGGGGGATGCGCAATATCATCTATTTGAAGAAGGTCGGGTTAACGGGCCCAAAACTTATCCTCGCGCACTGCATTTGGCTGGATGAAGCAGAAAAGAACATCTTAATCGAGAGCAAGACGCGGATTTCACATTGCCCTTCATCGAATCTGAAACTGGCCTCGGGGATTGCGCCGAT
>DHWG01000184.1 GCA_002413075.1 Desulfosporosinus sp. UBA5188
GACCCAATATATGACGAGCAATACCACGGGGATGATGGATGTTTTAAGTTCACCGGATAATCGTCAGTCCATGGTGAAAATAATGGGATCTTCACAAATGATGCCTGTGATGGTCGATCTGATGAAAAATAGCGAGGTACAAAAAAATATGATAGGTATCATGGGGAGTGGCCAAAACAAGGATAACATGGTGAGTATTATGTCTAATCCGTCAATGTTTAAGCCTATGGTACAGATCATGTCCGATCCTAAAATGAAAGCGACCTTTGAAGCCATGCTGAAAGATCCAGCCCTGCAACCGTTGGTAAAGGAAGCTCTAAGTGCAAAATAAATCCCTAAGGACAATGCTCTCTTGACGTAAATTTTAAGAAGGGACTCTGATTTTTAATCGGGGTCCCTTCTTCATGAGAAATTCACAACTTTTTCATGAGATAGTCGTATCCAAGAGTTAATATAAGGACATGGAAGATCAGTAAATCAAATAAAGAAAAGCTTTTAAATGAAGATTAAATGAGGGGGAATATACAGTGAAAAATTTTAGCAAAAAAATCACGGCAATTGTAGGAACAGCGACATTAGCAGTAGGGCTTATGGCTTTACCAGTTTTAGCTGGAACGACCCAGCAACAAGGCGACGGATGGGTGGGTCAAATGCAAGGCTTCATGCAGCAAACATTTTCACCAGGGCAACATCAGACTTTGATGAATTCGACGGCTATGCAAAATCTCCATAATTCAGCGGGTATGCAGAAAGCAATGCAAACAGGGGATGTTAAGGCTATGCAAGAACTCATGAATTCAGACCCGACCGTTAAGTCTCAAATGGGACAAGGTAATCTGGATAAGATGAACCAATTCATGAGTAATTCCGGTGGGAACATGATGACCAACGGAAGCGGAAATACTAATTCTGGAAGCTCAATGATGAACGGGAGTAGGACATTAAAAACAGGTAGTAATATGATGAGCTTCTGATCTAATGTATAATGTTTGGCTGCTGTGGAATTGGAAGGAGGAATAGTCATGATGCAAGGAATAAGTGGTATGGCAAATTCGGGAGGTATGTCTAAAAACTGTGGGATGCAAGGAATGCATGGAAATACGCAAACTAAACAAGCTTCTAAAGTTGACGTAAGTGCTAAACAACAACAAAAAAATCAACTCAGCGAATTACCTAAAGCAATTGGGGGAAATAAAATCGATATAAGAATTTGAGCCGTCACATTCTACTGGATTGCTGCTTTCCGTCTTGTGTGGGATAAGACACACTATAATGTGTTCTATCCCACACAAGACGGAAAGCTATTGCCTAAAAACGCTTCAAAGTTCCCTTGCGAAATCTATATCGTTGTCAGAAACAATATTTTCAAAACATCCAAAATCCTATCAAATACTGGACGTAAGAGTCTCATAAACCTACCATTTTTTCATCGTAATCAAAATAAAACTCAACCTGGCATAGCTTTTGCGATAAGTATTGTCCGCCAATATTTTTAGAGGAGTGTGTAACATGAATAATCTAAGAAAACCAATGAGGAAAATCCTTCTTTCTCTATCCCTCTTACTCTTAACTCTCGTATTTGCTACAAATACTATGGCTGCATCTGGAGGACTAGAACAAGATGCTGGTCCTTACCATGTAACTATGCAGACCAGCCCAGAAAACCTTATGGTTAATCAAGCTGGAACTATGACTATGATCATTAAAAATAAGGCTACGGGACAACCAGTGACCGGTGCCAAAGTAATGATGATGCCATCAACGATGGGTAGTAACGCTAGTAATAGTGGTAGCATGGCTGGCATGGATATGTCTTCCGGTATGGACAAACAAGGTGGCTCGCCGATGCAAGAACAATCTTCAATGGGTTCGATGGCAATGGACCCGGGCACTTATATGATGCAAGGTATGACCTTCAACCAACCTGGGCAATGGAACCAAGCTATTACTATTACTTCACCTTTGGGAGCAAGCACCGTCAATTTTCCAATAACTGTCGGTAAATCCGGACCGAATTTAATTCTTATTGGCAGTGTCGCTGGTTTTGTTGTGGTCGCAGGAATACTTGCTGCAATCTTAAAGAAAAAGAAAAACTAAGAAATTGGAGGTTCATTTGAATGCCCTCTAACAAACAACCAATAAACTTTCTCAATTATCCTTTGCTCAAACGTTTTCTTAAAAGCTCCTTATACCCAAGAATCTTCCAATGGCTCACCGTTTTAGTTTTTGGAGTAATCATGGTAGAAACTTTAGCAGGACCCTCAGTCGCCCATGATAACTTCGGTACTGCTGCCACTTGGGTTCTTTGGTGGCCACTAATACCATTTTTCTTCTTTCTGCTTGGTCGATTTTGGTGTGGAATTTGCCCTTTTACCTGGGTTAGCGATCTGACTCAAAAATTATTTGGGGCTAACCTAAAAGTTCCCAACTTTATCCGTAAAAACGGTCTCTGGATCATCGATTTCACCTTCATCTTTATCACCTGGGCTGATCACGTCTGGGGGATAGTGGAATCTCCCCGAGGATCTGGCACGCTCTTGTTACTTATCTTAGGAGGCGTGATGGTAACCGCTCTGCTCTTTGAACGCCGTACCTGGTGCCGCTATTTATGTTTCCTCGGTAGTTTGTCCGGCAACTATTCCCGAGCCGGTATGCTTGAGCTTCGTGCCAACAAAGCAACCTGCAAAACCTGTACTACTAAAGATTGTTACAAAGGCAATACTAAAACACCAGGCTGCCCTATGTTTGAATTCCCGATGACTATGGAAAACAATGCCAATTGTAATCTCTGTGGAAACTGCATCAAAAGCTGTCCCCATGATTCAATCCGGCTAACTCCCCGCAAACCGACCAGTGAATTTTGGTCTATGACAAGAGCGCATTTTGAAGAGTCTTTCTTAGCCATTGTGATCGTCGGGATTGTGTTCGTTCAAAACATTACCATGTTAGACTTTTACCCCTCCTTCCTTAAGTGGGTAGAGATGACCTTGGGTATTGGAAATGAAGATATCGCCTTTACTATCCTCTTTATCTTCGCTATGATAACTCCTGTCTTACTACTTTTCTTAGCTAGTGCTTTTTCTAAGCGTATTACTGGCGAGACTCTACGCAATGCCTTTGCACGTTTTGGTTATGCTGTCATCCCTCTCGACCTGGCTTCCCACATGGCCCATAACTTGTTCCACCTTCTGGCGGAAGGAAAGGCAGTCTACTATACGTTTATGGGGCTATTTGGAGTGCATCTTGAGGGTCCAACCGACTTCGTTTCTGACCCCACAATTCAAATAATGCAATACTTCTTAGTCATCGCTGGAACTCTCGGTTCCCTTTACACAGCTTATCGAATTGCCAAAAAGAACTATGGTGAAAGTAAGGCCTTATCCGTTGCTTTGCCGTATTTAGTTGTTATCTTGCTCTTTGGCATACTAAACATTCTTACCTTTACGGTAAGAATGAGCATGCGTATGTAGATTCAGCGATCGAAGTTCGGAAATCCATTTGGTATGATTCCTATCTTAAGTATCTTGAACAAGGAGGCTATCAAAGTGAAAAACAACCGCGTGGATAAAAGACAGAAATTTACCCAACCTAAGAAAAGCAAAGCAGTATTTTATAGTAGTATTCTTGGCGTCGCGGCCGTTATCTTTATTGGATCCTATTTTCTATTTGGTAATATCAATAGCTCTAACTCTTCTATAAATACTGCAGTTGATACTGGCAAAACCGTAAATTATAGCCCTAACGAAAAATTAGAGCAAACGCTTGTCGAAAGTAAGGTTGAAAACGGGAAAGAAATTGTTACCACCTTAAGTATGGTAAAAGAAAAGAAGTTCATACGGACAGAGTATAAAGCCAATGGCAAGATTGTTCCATTGACCGCCTTTATCCAACCCAACGGTAAAGTAATGGTAGCAGTCAGCTTCTGTGAACCTTGCAAAGGGGACTCTTTCCATATTACCGGCAATCAAATAATCTGTAACGTCTGTGGAACAACTTGGGATCTTCAAACACTTAAAGGAATAAGTGGCGCTTGCCAAACCTATCCACCCCAAGCGTTGACATATTCTTTAAACGGTGATAACCTCGAAATTCCGCAGAAAGTACTGGATGCATGGACACCTAGAGTTTAGTCCCAAGAATGCCACTAGCTACAAATTAATAGTTTCGCTTAAACGCACTCGTTTTAACGAGTGCGTTCAGTCTAGCTAGCGTGGGGTTTTTTACTACTGCAGTTAATTTCTTGAATTTTACGGAGGTACAGCTAAAATGTCTTTAATAAAGATCTTCGAGGTTACCAAGACCTATAAAGCTGGTGACGGGGTTGTTGACGCCCTGAAAAATGTTAATCTAGAGATCGCAGAAGGTGAATTCTTAGCTTTAATGGGACCTTCAGGCTCTGGGAAAAGCACCTTGCTAAGTATTCTGGGGGGGTTAAATCCGCCCACATCCGGTAAACTTATTATCGACGATATCGACGTCTATGCTTTAGCATCCGAACGATTAGCAGATTTTCGGCACGAGTACGTCGGATTCGTTTTCCAGCAATATCAATTAATTCCCTATCTTACAGCTTTGGAAAACGTCATGTTACCTTTAGCAATTACATCCCGCCCCGGTAGAGAACAACGAACTATGGCTCAGAATGTTCTAGATAAAGTTGGTCTTGGTACAAAATCTCTCCGCCTCCCGAATCAATTGTCCGGCGGTGAGCAAAATCGTGTGGCCATTGCTCGGTCCATCGTCAATCAACCTTCTATTATTTTCGCTGATGAACCCACTGGAAGCCTGGACACGAAAACGGCAAGGGAACTGCTGGAACTATTCCAAGCCCTCAACCGCGACGGTTTAACCATCATTATGGTGACTCATAACAAAGAAAACCTGGAATGGGTCTCCCGCACAGTTTATATCTGTGACGGTATTATAGTTCCCACGCCAGAAGAGGCCTAAGGGGGAAAAGTATATGCGTTTAACAGATATAGCGCTTCAGAACTTAAGCCGCCGTAAAATGCGTTCTGCTTTGTTGGTTCTCAGTGTTGTAATCGGAGTAGCTTCGATTATCTTCCTCTTTACGACAACCCAAGCCATGAAAGAAGATGTCGCCAATAAACTTGATCAATACGGCTCTAATATCCTCATCCTTCCTGACACAGGGGAGGCCATGACCTTTGGTGGCATAACAATCGAAGCCCCAACTCAGGCCAAAGAACTAGACATGTCCCTTATTCCTCTTATGAAAACCATTAAGAATAGCGAAACTTTAGCCACAATAGCTCCCAAACTTTTAGTAGACACTAAGATCAACGGACAAGATATTCTCTTACTCGGAGTCAATTTTCCTCAGGAACTACACCTTAAAAAATGGTGGAAACTCAGCGGTCTCGATAAAAACCAACTCCCCTCTAGCAACGAAGTTCTCTTAGGGAGTGACGTTGCTCGTACGCTCGGCCTGAGCCCTAAACAAACTATAACCATCAAAGGCCAGGACTTCAGAGTGGCAGGGATCATCCAACCCACCGGTTCAGCTGACAATGACCAAGCTGTGTTTATCGACTTGGCAATACTCCAACAGCTGGCAAATCGACCAAACGCCATCAGTCTCATAGAAGCAGCCGCTTTTTGCTATACCTGTCCGATCGATGAGGTAACTCAACAGTTAAGGACAATACTGCCCAATACCAAGGTCACAGCTCTAAGATCTACCTTAGAATCTCGAAATACTACGATAAATAAGTTCAACCTATTTGCTAGAAGCGTTTCTTTGATTCTCTTCCTGGCCAGTAGCCTAGTCATAACTATGACAATGAAGTCCTCTGTTGAGGAACGAACCCGAGAAATTGGGATCTTGCGAGCTATCGGTTTTCGCAAACGCCACATCCTCCAAATCGTTCTTAGTGAAGCAGGTTTCTTAAGCATTTTGGGGGGACTATTGGGTTACCTTCTTGGAATGGGTACGGCAGTGAGCTTCGGATCCGTTTTGGTCAAAGCTCAGGTTCAAATTCCTTGGCAATCTAATTTACTCGTCTATGCTTTAGGGGGATCTCTTTTAATTGGTCTATTAGCAAGTCTATATCCGGCTTGGAAAGCAACGCGGCTTGATCCGACTGAATCTTTGCGTTATATGTGATCTCAGACTTACATTATGAGATTCCAGACGTGAAGCTTGAAATCGAACTTCGGACATCTATATAGGAGGAAAACATGACTTTAACGGATATCGCTATCCAAAACTTACGACGACGTAAAGGGAAAACCACCTTTTTACTTCTAACGTTCATATTGGTGATTGGCATAACTGTCACAATGAATACGTTGGCTCAAAGCATGCAAAACGATTTACAGAAAAGTTTAACCCAATATGGTGCCAATGTCGTAATTACTCCCAAGTCTGAACATTTCACACTCAGCTACGGTGGCCTCTCCGTCTCCGGCGTTAATTATGAAATTAAACGTTTAAGCGCTGACGTTTTATCTACAATTCAAAACAGCCAAGACCTTCACATCAGCGGAATCACTCCAAAAATTATTGGTTCTGTCGCGGGGATTAATAAACGTTATCTCATCATCGGAGTAGACTTCCCCAGTGAACTGAAAATGAAACCATGGTGGCATATTAAAGGACGACAGCCCGGTGACCGAGAAGTAATTATCGGTTCGGACCTTGCCCATAAAGAAACTTTAGTCATTGGGAGTACTTTAGAACTCAATCACCAGAACTATAGCGTTGTCGGGGTGATGCAGGTAACAGGCGGCTCGGAAGACAATGGAGTTTTTACGAATTTTAGGACGTCTAGAACCATTACTGGAATAGACTCATGGTCCATGATCGAACTCAATACGGCCCAACCGGGTATAATGGCAACCCGCTTAAGGGAACTCTTGCCAGAGGCAAAAGTCGCAGAAATATCCCAACTGGTTCAGGGAACCAAAGAGAGTGTTGACCGCTTTTCTAATTTCTCCTTACTAACTTCCACTTTATTAGGAGTTATCGGGGTTTTGATTATATTGGTTACGACGACAGGTAACATCAATGACCGAATCTCAGAAATTGGGATTTTCCGAGCCATTGGTTTTCGCAGACGCCATATTCTTTCTATTTTAATCCGGGAGATCGTCCTAGTTAGCCTTGCTGGAGGAGTTCTCGGATACCTCTTAGGGGAGCTGACCCCCACTTTACTCGCTCCACTGGCTTTCCAAAAAACTATAACGTTTCAATTCCATCCCTTGATGGCTTTGGTTGCAGTAAGCACCTCTGTCTTAATCGGAATTGTCTCTATTATTTTCCCGGCTAGGCAGGCAGTTCAGCTCGATCCGTTAGTAGCACTTGCCTATATTTAAAGTTATAAATTCACTTGATAGTTTTCATAATAAGATATTCAACTTATAT
>DHWG01000089.1:0-3189 GCA_002413075.1 Desulfosporosinus sp. UBA5188
GGCCATGGTTGATGGCATCATCATGACTTTGGCACCGGTTACTGGTTGTCCAGTCGATTTATTTTGGACGACCATGGTCATGGTTACGGCTTGGTTGACCGTGAGGTTCTCAGGGCTGGTTTGCATAATGACGTGATATGGGCCAGCGTCTTGCTCAATTTTTCCAGCGTCCGCCAGGGTATTTGTGGCAAATACGAGCGTTAGGACTAATAGAGATAAGGAAAGAAGGCTTTTTTTCATTGATTTTCTTGGGTCATTCATACGACACACTCCTCTAAAAATATTAATAAATAAGAATAGTTGCAAAAACCATGCCAAGTTGCGCTCGGGTAGTGATTATGATGTAATAGTAATTGAGCATGAAAATCGCTATAGTCAGGACTTGATAGTCCTTTCTGCTATTTATAATAAACTATAGATACCGACAAAAGTCTTTAAACATTCTGTTTTAGTTCTCTCAATAGGCGGATCATTGGTCGCGGTGTGGGATAAAACACACGGCAGTGTGTCTTATCCCACACTTGTCTTTGATTCTTACAAGTCTGATCATTGATGAAGTTGGTATATTCTGAAATTGGCAATAATCTTAAGGGAGTGAAGAGCGTTGCGTCGTATTTTGGTGGCTGATGATGAAGCAAATATGCGCTGGGTTCTAGAACGGGCTTTAACAAAAGCTGGTTACGACGTCGAAACGGTGGAGGATGGACAACTGGCCTTAGATCGGGCTCTTGCAGAGCGCCCCGATCTTGTCCTTGTGGATTTGAAAATGCCGAAGATGGACGGTTTAAGCGTCCTGCGTACGTTGAAAGAGCATTACCCCGATTTACTGATGGTTATGATGACGGCCCACGGAAGCACGGCCACAGCCGTTGAAGCCATGAAGGCTGGAGCGCAGGATTATTTAATGAAACCTTTCGATATAGACGAACTGCTGATCACAGTCGCTAAGGCCTTCGAAGTGGAAAGCTTACGAGAACAGGTGGATTATTTGAAAGGAGAGGCTCAGCGCGGTGGTTGGAAGCTGGTGGGGGACAGTGACTCAATGCAAGCCGTGAAACATCTTGCTGAACGGGTTGCCCCAACACCAGCAACGGTCCTGATTCAAGGTGAGTCGGGCACGGGAAAGGAACTGGTGGCCCAAGCAATTCATGCCTTAAGCGCGCGCGTTGGGCGACCTTTTATTCGAGTTAATTGTGCAGCCTTGACAGAGACGTTACTGGAAAGTGAGCTGTTTGGACACGAGAAAGGGGCCTTTACAGGGGCGCACGCTCGCAAAACAGGGCGGTTTGAATTAGCCGACAGTGGGACGCTTTTCCTGGATGAGATCGGCGAGCTGTCGTTTAATGTTCAAGCCAAATTGTTGCGGGTTCTCCAAGAGCGATCGTTCGAACGAGTTGGCGGAGAGAAAACCATTCAGGTAGACGTGCGCATTATTGCGGCGACGAATCGAGATTTACTGAAAGAGGCTCAAGAGGGACGCTTCCGAGAAGATTTATATTATAGACTCAATGTCTTCCCAATTTCCCTTCCTCCTTTACGGGACCATCGAGAGGATATTGCTACCTTAACCGAACATTTCTTGGAGAAGCTTAGGACCTATGGAGGGATCAAGACCCTGAGTCCAGAGGTCCTGTCTCAACTCATGACCTATACCTGGCCGGGAAATGTGCGCGAATTGGAAAATATCGTAGAACGCATGGTGATCATTTCTCAAGGGGCAGTGATTGGGAGGGATAGTTTACCCCTCTTTGATACCTGTTTAAGGGCGACTAAGAACACTGAATCCTTTATACTACCGCTTGAGGGAGTTTCCCTAGAAGACATTGAGAAATCCTTTCTGCAGCAAGCCATGGAACAAACAGGCGGAAACCAGAGCCACGCTGCAAAACGGCTAGGGCTTTCTAGGCATGCTTTTTTATACCGTATAGAAAAATATGGTATAGATCCTCACTGGGGACTATAGAGAGGTGGGCCGTTATGTTCAATTTAGAATCCCCTGACCAAAATCATGTGCGAAGTCTCTTCGACCTCCTTGTAATTGGGCTTGTTGTGGCAATTTTGACGGCAATTCACTACACGAATTACCACTATGAAATGAACTACCACATTCTACTACAATTCGCGTACTATCTTCCGGTGATTTACGCAGCCATGCGTTTCGGCCTTGCTGGAGGGATTTTATCGGGCTTAGTCATTACGCTCCTCATCCTACCGTTTATGACGCATTTCCACGCCATGGACTTATCCGCCATCTATACACAATGGGTGGAAATTGGCTTAATTAACGTCATTGGTTGGTTAACAGGATTCTTGACCCAACAAGAGAGGCGGGCAAAACGCAAATATCAACTGGCTTTAACGGTTCAAAAGGAATTGGTGGAAAAGTTAAAGCGAGAAGGTCAGGAGCGTGAACGCTTGGAGGAGGAGATCCGACAAACAGAACGTTTAACGGCTCTTGGGCATATGAGTGCCGGATTGGCTCATGAAATACGCAATCCCTTGGGAATTATGAAAGTAAGTATCCAACTCCTGGCTCAGGAGAAAGTTCACGATGAAGTGGTTACAGAGTATTGTCGGGTGCTTCTGGAAGAATGCGAACGGTTAAATCGTTTGGTCAGTGAGTTTTTGACCTTTGCCCGTCCGAAAGAGCCGGTACGTAGTCCAATTGCGCTGGGGAAACTTTTGGATGAGGGCGTTACCTTGATTCAGCCTGCCCTCGGGCAACGCCATATTGAGTTAAAGCAAGCACGAAACCAGGTTGATGAGAAAAAGGTTGAGGTAGACGCTGATCAGATCAAGCAAGTCATTTTGAATATCTTGCTCAATGCTATCGATGCCCAGGGGGAAGACGGTGTGATTCTGCTGGAGGGGATTCAACAGGTTGGCTTTGTAGGGTTTGCTGTCAGTGATGAGGGTCCGGGTATTTTGCTAAACGCCATGCCCTACATCTATGATCCGTTTTTTACGACGAAGGAAAAGGGGACTGGATTAGGGTTATCCGTGGTACACCGTATCCTCGATCAACACGGGGGGAAGATAATAACAGCCAATAGGCATGAACGAGGGATTCGGGTTGAAATTTTGTTGCCCTTAAGTTAAACAAGAATGGCAAAGAGTCGCACAAGGTGCGGCTCTTTGCCATTCGGGGATTCTATCTACTGTGAAGCTACCTGTAGGAACTACCGGGTA
>DHWG01000089.1:3443-10800 GCA_002413075.1 Desulfosporosinus sp. UBA5188
CTTTGTTACCTGTAGGAACTACCTGGAGATTTATTTTATAAACCTGTAGTTTATACGGATGTGCTTGGTCTTGAACAGACATATAATAAATTATAGAAGATTATACCAAGCAGGATGTTCGATAAAAGGAGGAGTCTATATGAACGGAATAGATTTTCTGGTAACAGCCATCTGCTTCTCTGTATTAGGTTATGGATTATGTTACATTACGCTTTCAATTGATAATCATTATAAAACACAAAACAATTCCCAGAACATTACTTAACTTGATTGAGAATTCATAGAACCGGCGAGCGTGAATTGCTTAGGCCATCGTTGAACGGAGGGGTTGCATGGTCTCCAGTTCGAATCATCCAATACGATTGATCGTAGTGGATGATCATATATTATTTGCGGAAGGAACTGTATCATTGCTTTCTTCTGAACCCTATATCACGGTTGTTGCAACGGCTAAAAGCGGCAGTGAGTGTTTAGAGATCGTAAAGGCAGAACATCCAGATGTGGTATTGCTAGACATTAATCTTCCTGATTATTGTGGAACTGACTTGATAGAGAAGATAAAAGCAATCGACGCAAAGGTCAGTATTATTATGCTTACGGGACAAGACCCAGCAGGTTATGTTAAAGCTTCATTAAATAAAGGTGCACAAGGGTTTCTTCTAAAAGATTGTTCAAGAACAGAAATGATCACGGCAATATTTGAGGTCGCGAGAGGTGCGTCTTATATTTCCGAGAACATGGACCCGTACCTCAGAGCTTCAATGATTGGAAAAAAAGATATAATAGATCCTATGAAGCAATACGGAGAAATACAAAATGACTATTTAACACCTCAGGAAATAGAGATTATAGAATTAATTGACCAGGGTTCTAGTAACAGAGAAATCGCTACAAAATTGGGCCGTAAAAACCGCACCATAGATAGCCAAGTTAATGACATACTGATAAAATATGGTGTAAAATCTAGGTTAGAGGCTCTACTGATGTATATAAAAGGCAAAGAGTTAACGGGTAAGATTAGTTAGAAAGTCGTCTGCTGTTGTAGCATAGCACGAATAAGGGATACTCATTAAAGAAATTTATTATATTAAGGAGGAATTTAGCAACGTTTGTCAAACTTATCTCTAATAGATAAGGAGGATGACCTATGAATTTAGAAAACGTTGCCAAAATAGTTCATGAATTAGCCAAAAGTCCGAACAGTGGCTCCATGTTATTATCGCAGTTAAAATCTATTTGCGAAATTACTAGCTCTGAATTCAACGCAATAACGAAGGTGTTCTCTAACACGGAATTGCCTGGAAATTCTTTAGCAGGCCACATGGAACCTGCTGAGTTTTGGGCTTGAAAAGGTACAGCGTGAAACCATGAATCTGGATCAACTGGTTGCAGGGGAGATAACGCTGTTATTAGCTGAATCTGGGCTAAGCGTGGATGTCGTAACCATCATCAATAGTTGGTTAGATTACAATACTGGCGAAAAGGGAAGGTTTGCATTTGCCCAACTGACACTTGCGATTTGCGATAGTGTTGGTGGGGTCTTAGAAGTAGCGCTCAAAGGAGCTATTGCTATGGAACTTTACGCCTTGGCCGCGGATATACTAGATGATATTCAAGACCAAGATAATCACGATCTGCCCTGGCGTAAGGTCCCTTCAGCGCAAGCTATTAATTTAGCCACTTGCATCCTAGTGCTCAGCTACACCGCTTTATCGAGGCTATTGGAGCATAGCCAGTTCGAGAATGTAAGCAACGTTCTGAACCAGATGGGGTTACAAGCGTGTGATGGCCAATTCCAGGAGTTTACAAATGACAGCAAAGAAAGTATTACACTAGAAGAATATTTTTCAACGATCATGAAAAAGTCAGGTGGATTAACGGCCGGTGCGTGTAAAATCGGGGCGATTTTAGGAGGCACTCATCAAACGTTTATTAACCAGCTAGAACATTTCGGGATGAACTTAGGCGTGATGAATCAAATAAAAAACGATTTCGCTGATTTCTTAAACATTGACACTAAAAACGATTTCGCTAGGGGAAGAAAAACCCTGCCGTTCGTCTATCTTTTAAATGTGCTTGACGAGGAAGACGTTGAGACCTTCAAAGCCCTCAGTTCTATGGCGAACAAAGGGCTGGATATGTTTGGACTACAAGAAAGAGATCAGCTCAGTAAAATAGTAATGAATGAAGGAACCACTCATTATTGTTGTGTGATGTATGAACTTTATAAGCAACGAGCCATTGCGGCTTTAGACAATATCCCATTTATAAATAATAGAAAAGAGAAGTTGATGAAATTTGTTGAATAACAAAACGATTAGGCGGCTGGCATTTAGAATTGCTAATGCCGCTTTTGTTGTCATTTGCTTTGTTTATATTTCAGTTTTATTCAACCACCCGTATGTCGGTCTTAGCCTTGAAAATAGGGGAGTAGAATGGACCGTAACTTCCAGTGATCCCCATGGCGAGAGTTATCGAGCGGGAATTCGTGTCGGTGATACAGTTTACAAAATTAATAACGCCGATCCAGGGGCACACTCCTCGATTCAAAAATGGGGTGATGCGGAAGGAGCCACTGAAATAACTGTACAAAGCCCAGGTGAGCCATTGAAAGTTGTGCGAATAGCAAAACAGTCGTTTGCCTTTGTATTGTTAAGCGCACTGCCAATGGTGGCCTTAGGTTTTGTGTTTTGGCTGATAGGGCTTGTTACAGTGTTCAAGCAACCTTTTCTTGTCCAAGCTCGTGCCTTATTCTGGCTAAATTGGCTCGTCGGCATAGTCATCATCATAGCTCCAGCCTCAAGTCGGGGATTGATATTAGCTAAGGAACTAGAGTTAATTGGTTTCTCAATTGTACCCGTCCTCTTGGTGAAGTTTATCTATGTTTTTGTGAACGAACGTACGACATGGAGTCGCTTAATAATTTGGGTTTTAGGCGTGATTTCCACACTTGTCATCACGATTCTTGCATTAAAAGGTCTAGGGGCTGTTTTCACGATTGGAGTCATTAGAAAACTGGCATTAGTTAATGGCTTAATCGGTACTGTCACGGCATTTTGGTCTTTGGTTAAGCTCATTAGATTACCCAAAGATAAACCTGAGAAAAATCAAGCCGCAGTTTTGCTGGCCGGATTAGCCGTGGGGTTGTTGCCATTTGTAATACTTACAGCTATTCCAATGCTGCTTAATGCGAACCCAATTATTGATTCTCAGGTGAGCACTCTCTCTGTGGCGATTATCCCAATTATCCTTAGTTATGTTGTGGTCAGTGAGAGCTTGCCGGATGGCAGTGAGTTCCTTGGCTTTTTAATCAGTTTTTTAATTTATGGTATTTTGACAAGCGGGCTTCTTACTTGCTTTTTATTAGTCATAAGGATGGTTAAAAAGTTAAATGTTGAGACTTATCTCTCTTTGTTGTCTTTAACGATGGTGGCACTAGTTATCTATAATCTTATTAAAGCTCTCTTACAGACGACATTTGATAAAATTCTTGATACTCGTGGAAATTATAACCTTGATAAAACACATGCCGCAACCAACGGAAAGCTATCGACTATGAACCAAGCTTTAATCGTAGAAGAGTTAGTGAACCACCTCGCGATCGAGGGTGCCTTTGTAATATCAGAGGATATGGAAGGTTGGACCACCAATAGTTCAGTCGGTTGCTATCTTGAAAATACAGCGGATCAAGCCATTATGGAGGATTATTATCAAACCGCTAAAAGAACCATGCAAAGCAGCGAGAATTTTACCAACAATTTTCCTGCGGAGATCTACATACCCTTCATTACCAACGATTTTACCTGCGGAATATTCCTAGGCCATCGTCAATCCAACGTCAGATTTCAATCGAATGAAATATTGTTCATAACTTCGGTGTGCTATCAAATGGGCCAACGCCTTAAAGCCATCCATCTTATAAAGAAAATGTCTAGAGAAATAAACGTCATGGAGAAAAAGACGCGGGACTCACAACGAAGAAGTCAGGGACTGGAAGTCATCAATCGGTTGTTGTTTAGTAACATTGAGGAAGAAAAGAAAGTTTTAGCGAGGGAACTACACGACGGATCTTTACAGATTAGCTTGGAGCTAAACCGCAGAATGAAAGAATTAGCTGCAAGCTTTTCGACTGAAGATGATAATTTCAACACGGTCTCAATGATGCTTGAAATGATCGAGGATTTAAATTACGAACTTCGCTCAATATGTGGTGATTTGCGCCCATCCTCTTTGAGAGATTTAGGCCTCATTCCGGCTGTGGAGGTCCTGTTTCAACAAATAATGCAAAAAGAGCTTCTGGTCATATCCCTGGAAATCACTGGAATGAGTCGAGAGCAACGGTTCAAAGAGGAACTTGAAGTCGTAGCGTTTCGACTTTTGCAAGAAGGCATTAATAATGTTGTGAAGCATTCAGGTTCGACTAAAGCCAATGTTTCCATTGCCCTAATAGAAGAAAAAATTGAAGTGTTGGTTTATGATTGCGGTCAAGGTTTTGATCCACAGAAGATTCCCGATTGGTCTTTATCCGGCAACCATTTCGGAATAATAGGAATGAAAGAAAGGATACAAAGCTTAGGTGGGGAGTTTGATATCATTTCTAGTATTGGCCATGGGGTGAAACTGAAGGCGACTATACCGATTTAGAAAGAATGTTAAAGGTATTGTTTGACCGCGGGGTTACAGTGTATGATGATTGACATAGGGGTGTTGGTGAGAGGAGGGATAGCGTGGTTTCTAGCTCAGAGAAGACGATACGATTGGTCGTCGTGGATGACCATATACTTTTCGCGGAAGGGACGGTCTCATTGCTCTCGTCTGTGCCTTACATTTCTGTTGTTGCGACGGCTAAGAACGGACGCGACTGTTTAAAGTTCGTCAAGGCAGAACATCCGGACGTGGTATTGCTGGATATTAATCTTCCCGACTATTGCGGTACTGACTTGATAGAGAAAATAAAAGAGTTAGACTCAGACGTCCGCATCATTATGCTGACGGGACAGGATCCAGCAGCGTATGTAAACGTCTCATTAAAGAAAGGTGCCCACGGATTTCTCTTAAAAGACTGTTCGAAAACTGAAATGATTACGGCAATATTACAGGTCTCTAGGGGTGAGTTTTATTTTTCGCAAAATATGGCACCGTATCTTAGGACGGCAATTATTGGTGAAGAAATTGAAATAAATACTAGGCTAATAGACGAAGAAATTCAAGGAAAATCATTGACTCCAAAGGAAATTGAAATTATAGAATTGATTGCCAAGGGCTTGCATAATAGAGAAATTGCAAGCACATTGGGGATCAAAAACCGCACAGTGGACTTCCATGTCACGAATATACTGCCAAAGTTAGGCGTGAAATCGCGGTTTGAGGCGGTCTTGATTTATATGAAAGGGAAAGAGGAAAGTGGTCGGATCAGTTAAGGCAGTGTGTTTGGAAAATAAAATCGGTACTTCATTCTTGTTTATTTTGTGTGTGATGATGGCAGTATATAGGACAATAGGGTTGCATTATATTAAATAGTGTTTTTTTAGTAAAACAATGATACATTCAGGGATAGATAAGAGTTTTCCACGCGCGAAATGATAAATATATTTTCTAAGGAGTTATCTAATGAAACCCATCAATAATGTTTCTAACACTCTATACGGTTTTTTTGATGAGATATTAGATGTGCTTAATGATGGCATATATATTACTGACTCTGATGGGTACACCTTGAAAGTCAATAAGACCTATGAGAGAATGACCGGACTTAAGCGAAAAGAACTGATTGGTAAGCGTGTTACTGATTTGGAAAGAGAAGGGGTATTTGAGTCACCTTTAAACGCTTTAATTGTGAAATCAGGCAAACCCCAAACAAATGTTCAAGTGAATAAAATGGGTAGAAAAGTAGTCATCTCCGGTAACCCAGTTCTTGATAAAGATGGCAATGTCCTTTATGTGGTTACCTTTGTAAGAGACGTCACAGGTCTAATGCAGCTTAAGGATGAAATATCAATCCAAAGGGAGTTAATTCAAAAATACCACGCAGAATCCCAGTACTTACGCTCAAAGAATTTAGAAAGTAAGACAGTGTTATTTAAAAGTCCTCGAATGTTAGAATTGATGGAATTACTTAAACGCGTTGCTATAACAGATGCAAACGTCTTAATCTTAGGAGAAACAGGGGTAGGTAAAGGCATTCTTGCTGCAAAAGTACATGAATACAGTAACCGTAGAGAGGAACCATTCTTCAAGGTTAATTGCGCAACCATTCCAGACAATTTAATAGAATCGGAATTGTTTGGGTATGATCCTGGAGCCTTTACTGGGGCTAATATCAAGGGTAAACCAGGATATTTCGAGATGGCCAATAAAGGGACACTTTTCCTTGACGAAATTGGTGAACTACCGATTACTATGCAAGCAAAGCTCTTAGGTGTAATCCAAGATCAAGAAGTGATGAGATTGGGAGCGACCACGGTAAAGAAAATAGATGTGCGTATTGTTACAGCGACGAACGTAAATCTAGAGCAGGTTGTACGGGAAGGTAAATTTAGAAGTGACTTATATTACCGTTTTCGAGTAGCAACCTTAGAAATTCCTCCCCTACGGGAGAGGCAAGAAGAAATAGAGCCTCTAATTGAGTTTTTCCTCACTAAATTTAATTCCAAATATAAAAGGAAAATGAGTTTTTCTAAGGACGTCATTCAATTACTCAAAGTCTATCATTGGCCGGGGAATATTAGAGAAATGGAAAACCTAATTCAAGGCTTAATAGTAACTCTGGAAAAAGATGTTTTAGATATGTGTAATTTACCCTGTTATATGAAAGAAAGCGTAAAAAAAGACATTGTAGATGGGGTCAATCGAGATAGTTGTAAAAAAACACTGAGTGAGATCATGGAGGATTATGAAAAGGAAATTTTGAAGAATTCCTTTGATAGATTTCATAATGTTACGGCTGTAGCGGAGAATTTATGTATTGACAGATCAACAGTTTTTAGAAAGTTTAAAAAATATAACATTATATAATTGTTGAGGGATTGCAAATGTGCGACTTTGTCGCAGGACTGCAATCCCTCTTTTTATTGAAAGTTAGCTCATTGTTCAATGAAATAAGTTTGAGTTAGTTGGGCCTACACATACCGTAGTCTTACAATTCAGAAGATTAATTGTACGGATAATATATATTGGCATTGCATCCTGCGCCAAATTTGCTGACTGTTTGTCGCAGGATTGCAATGCGCTAAAGATAGATTGTCAATAAATGTGCAAGATACCGTGATTTAGGTGTGGCATAGATATTGCATATAGTGCGCCCATAATAGGGTGCTAAGAGAATCTGCGTTAGCACGCAGTAGGTCAGTACTACAAC
>DHWG01000119.1:0-722 GCA_002413075.1 Desulfosporosinus sp. UBA5188
GGACCCTTTGCTTTGGAACCTGAAAATGTGAAGGGCAAGGCCCAACAACTCATGGGCATCTCGCCCACGGAAACTGTCGTGACGGCGGCCGTCATACCGGGAATTAACACCCCTTGGGACTGGCCAAAGTATGTGACTGATTTGCGCACTGAAGCGGGTGGGAAACCAATTGCAATTAAGATCATGGCGACAGGGGCCCTCGAAAGAGACTTGGCAGTATGTTTGGAAGCGGGCTTTGATGTCATTATCCTGGATGGGGCCCAAGGTGGGGCTGGTGGCGCATCGCCCTTGATTTGCGATGATATGGGGATTCCTAGTTTACTGGCCTTAGTTCGCGCAGAGCGTTTTTTACAGGCGCAAGGTGCTCGCAAAGACGTTAGCTTGGTCGTCGCTGGAGGATATGCTACGCCTGGGGAATGTTTAAAAGCCATAGCACTGGGGGCAGATGCAATCTATTTAGGAACGGTTCCTCTGTATGCCCTGGTTCATAAACAAATACACATAGTTCTCCCTTGGGAACCGTTAACCCAATTAGTCTGGTACGATTCTCCCTATAAGGAGCAGCTGGACATTAATTTGGCTGGACAAAGTGTGTTCAATGTTCTTAAATCAATGGCGATGGAGATGGAAGAAGGGGTACGAGCTCTTGGAAAGACAGCTTTATCTGAGGTTGGTCCCAACGATCTTGTTGCGCTGGACGAATGGACGGCTCAGGTAACCGG
>DHWG01000119.1:996-3750 GCA_002413075.1 Desulfosporosinus sp. UBA5188
TTAATTGAACAGAATCATGTGGATAATCTGGGAGAAATAATTGAAAAACTGGGTGGCAAACCGACAACTTTAGGTGATATTATTTCACCGCTTCTTGGAAAGGTCGCCGGGGAACTTATAGCCATGACAGGTTTAGAAGAGACACTGGCTATAAATATCATGTTAGAACAAAAAGCCATGACGGATTATAACCACTTGATTGAGAAACTACAGCAAGATCAATACGGCGATAACGAGCTGACTAAAATCCTACAACACAATTTTGTGGACGAGCATTTGCACACGGAGTGGTTCCGCACCCAAATAATCGCCATGAAACACGATGAGTTCACGGTCAAGAATTTAAGTGTTGAGACTGAATCGCCCCTTGAAAACCAAGTATCAGAAGATCTCCCTAAAAACCATCTCTCAGGCAATACTCAGCCAACAGAAGTAAGCTTTGAAAACAGGACATTTCAGATGCCCATGGAATGAAACCTGGACGAGTAGAGTAGAAGGCTAAGGCAACCGGCGTAAAGCCAGTGTATCCTTGGCTCGATTAGGCTAACTTAAACTTCCTCGCTAAGACTTGAAGGGCCTGCGCTTCCGACTGAAGCCCTTCAGCAGAGGAACTTATTTCTTGCATTGAGTCCATCTGTTCAGAGCTTGAGGCAGCCACTTCTTCCGTCTGGGACGTCGTTTGACTAGTAATAGCGGAAACTTGCTCGATTTCTTCATAAATCTTTTGGGAGCTGTTGGCTATATTATGGGCAAAAAGGGATACTTCTTTGATTTGCTGATTAACAACTTGGGTACTTTCCATAATCTCTGCAAAGGCACTCTGCGCTTCATCGACCATTTCAGAGCCGCTTTGAACAACTTCTATTTCAGCACTCATGCTTAATATGGCTCGTTCAACATTGATTTTAATGTCCTGAATGATTTGTTCAATTTGGGCGCTGGACTGGGTTGATTGTTCCGCCAATTTCCGGACTTCTTCCGCGACCACGCTAAACCCTCGGCCATGTTCCCCAGCCCGTGCTGCCTCAATAGCGGCATTTAGGGCCAGTAAGTTGGTTTGATCAGAGATGGTTTTAATTGTTTCAACAATAGACTCAATAGAAGAGGACTTTTCTCCAAGTTTAGAAATGATCGATCCTGTCTCGTCAACTGTTTGATGGATATGCTCAAATTGAGCACTTATTTTGGTAATAGCCTGACCACCTTGATCGGCAAAGTTCAAGGCCTGAGTGGAGGCTTGGTCAGCCAGAGAGACGGTCTGATCAATTTGCTGAATATCGGAGGACATTTGTTGGACAGCAAGTAGGATGGTTTCAACACTCGTCGCCTGACTCTGAGATCCGTTCGCGACTTGATTAATGGATAGAGCCACCTGTTGGGCGGCATTCGACGTAGCGTCTGCACGCGTTGCCAAACTTTCCGAAGATTTGCAGAACATATCCGCCCCTTGAGAAAGATTACCCACTAATGTACGGAAACTTTCTAACATCATATTAAGTGCATTGCAGAGCTGGCCGATCTCATCTTTTTGAGTTAAGCTGTAAAGGGTTGGCGTAAGGTCTCCTTTGGCCAACGTCTCGGCAAAATCAACCGCACGACGAAGGGGCGTAGAAGTTAAATAAGCAATATAAAGTCCGTATAGAAAAATCAAGGCGCTAGCAATACCGGAAAAGATCATGACAGTTCCAATATTGGTCTGTAAATCTTTGCCACTTATCACTAAAAAATAAACGGCCCCACCACATGAGAGATTAATCATGGCACTGATGAAGAAAGCAAGCATCAGTTTAATGGAAAGAGACAGGTTAAACCACCAGCGGACCAGGCTAGAGTGTCGGAAAAAGAACTGATTGAATTGCTCCAGAAATGCTAACTTCAAAGAAATCCCCCCTATCACATTGTTTAGCCATAAAATTATTTAACTATTATGTTTTATAATTTTATCATAAATAGGGACTATCAGAATGGATTTAAAGGATTATAGCTTATTTGATATTTTTATGCAGTTATAGTCTAATGCATAGAGGGCGAATGACATTAATGATTAACGACAACAAAGCGATCTCCACCTAGTATTATTTTTGACAATATTTATCACGTTGAGTATAATGTATTTAATGAAATATTCGTTAAAACCCGAAGAATGTGAGGAATAGCGTGAGTGAACCGTTCAGAGAGAGAGGCCAATGCTGGGAGGCCTTTTCGGTAGGACGCTAAGGTCGCACAGGAGGGGCAGGGGGGAATAAAGTACTCTCTGACGGGAAAGCCCGTTAGCGTTATAACAAGTGCTGGGAGACAATGTTTCTCAGAATAAAGGTGGTACCACGGAGCTTTTCGTCCTTTTCCAGGATGAAGGGCTTTTTTTGAGCGCTGGAGTAAGTTTTTTAGCCCGTTCGCACGCGTTCTAATGGGAGGGTCGCGATACACTTGTTCAGCCATGCGATCGTCGTGGGAGGGTCCGCGAGACACGTCCTCGACCATGCAGTCGTCGTGCTAAACTAGGGCTTTATACCCTTCATGTAAGCAGACAGGGTTCCCGGCCATTCTACAAGGACGTACACTGCCGGCAATCAGACAGGGACGTCTGATTGCCGGGCACCACGCCCTTCTTGCCAGCAAGCTCTTTAGTCTTAGTTTGATCTGCGAGACCAAGCAAATGAGCGTTTTAACGCAAGTTCCTACACAATTCCCCGGCACTTGCATTGGCAAAGTCCAATTTTGTTTTTTATATATAGAAAGGAGTTCAAGATATAT
>DHWG01000106.1 GCA_002413075.1 Desulfosporosinus sp. UBA5188
TCTTCAGATGAGTATAAGAGACAGTATTTATTTTTTATATGATGGTGCCTCGCCCCGTACCGTTCAGACTGACAAATCGAGTCCACAGCCTAACCCTAACAGAGAGTTTAAGGTATATATTTCAAAAATATTGACAATAAAGTCACTAAAAAGGCTTGAATGCTCGTAGTTTGCTAATAATTAGGAAATGTCGGCGAATACAGTCGATCTGGCCATCTTTGAACTAAGACAGGGGTAAGAGGGGGACGGTTCTTGTGTCTTTCCTATTATTGTCGAAGTCAAGGTGACGGACCTCCTGTCTTTTCGTATCATTTGTCTGTTAAATCACTATAAAGTGTTGAATTATCTAAGTTTAAGACATAAGGTTTGGGCATCAATAGAAAAATAAAACTAGCGCAGTTCAAGTAAATTACTTAAACCGCGCTAGTTTTATTTGAGGACACGAGGACGATTTTCGTGGCCCATTTTTTGAATTAATGAGGTACAGAAACCGTCCCCCTGTCTCACTTTTATGCTAAATGAAGTGGTTTACCATCAATCCCGTGTGCTGCCTCCATGATGGCTTCCGGCAAGGTCGGGTGCGCATGGACCGTCCGAGCAATATCCTCGGCTCGAAGTCCCTTCTCGACCGCTAGTACTAATTCTGGAATCAAGCTACTAGCCTGGGGACCCATAATACTCGCGCCTACAATAATACCCTCCTGATCGGCTAATATTTTAACCAATCCCAGGCTCTCTCCTAAGGCAAGAGCCTTCCCATTAGCCGAAAACGGGAATTTGCTCGCCCGATAAATCTTCCCGGAAGCTTTTAGTTCCTGCTCTGTAGACCCCACCGATGCAATCTCCGGATGCGTGAAAATGGCACTTGGTATGGCCTTATATTTCATTTCCACCGAACGTCCTGCAATATGCTCTACGGCTACAATTCCTTCTGCAGAAGCCACATGGGCCAACATGATGCCCCCCACCAAATCTCCAATTGCGTAAACATGGGGAAGGTTCGTCTGCATCTGAGCATTGACCTTTATAGCCCTTTTTTCTATCTCTAAACCCAGACTATCCACCTTGATCCCCCTAAAACTCGGCTTACGCCCAGTGGAGAGAAGGACACGATCAGCGGGGATATCCCTTAGCCCTTTACCGTCTTCGACTTGAATGATGAGGCTTTCCCCTTCTTGACGAATCTCTTTAACCGCCGTCTTAGTAAAGATCTCCATCCCGCTCCTCTTTAACAACGGAGTTAACCGTTTCGGGATTTCCTCATCAATTGTGGGCAACAAGGTTGGAAGCATCTCCACAACACTAACCTGTACTCCAAATGCTTTATATATCGAAGCAAATTCTAAACCAACGACGCCGCCTCCAATGACAACAAGACGTTTGGGGAGTTCTTTTTCTTTGAGGAGTTCCTCACTCGTTACAACGCCGGGGAGATCTGCCCCTGGAATCGGAATACGTATTGGCACAGACCCGGTTGCCAGCACGACATTCTCCGCTCGAATCAGTTCAACGCCATTTTCTGTCGTGACTGAAAGTTGACCCACTTCTTTAAATTCTCCCCAACCTTTAATCACACGAATATTTGCCGCTTTCATTAACTTCTCCACACCGCCCACAAGCGCATTGACGACTCGATCCTTGCGGGCGACCACAGCGTTATAATCCACTCGTTTTTCACCCACAAACAAGCCAAAATCCTCGGCATGCTCCAGCTCGCGATATAAATCAGCACTTTTTACCAGCGCCTTAGTAGGGATACATCCGCTGTTAAGGCAGGTACCACCCAACCGGTCACCTTCAATTAGTACTACCGATAAACCTAATTGGGCAGCTCTTAAAGCGCAAACGTATCCGCCAGGGCCCCCACCAAGAATAGCGACCTGATAATTCACTTCCACTTACCTCGCTCCTTCCATACCCTTCTATGCAATATTTCTATCCTCAGTAGGCTTTTCCCTGCTTGATCTCCCCTTGAATTTAGACGCATTGACCCTAGGTTGAATATGTCCATCGCGATCCGTTCGTATGCACTCATAAGGTCACGCAACTCAGAGCCGCACAAGCTCATAGCAAGCAAGCGAACTTTGCATACAACGCTCACTTACATGCTCTCGCAGACCAAACTAAGACTCAAGAGCTTGCTTCTGGGAGGACGGGGTACCCGGCAAATCAATCAAGACATCCGACGACCATGGATGGTCTAGTGTCACCGGAGCCAAGGATGGCGAGAAGGGACCGTCGTATGTACCGAGTGCGAGGTCACACAAGTCCCTCTGTGCGTCGTATGACCAAGCACGGTGTCACACAAGTCCCCGAGCTTATTAGCAGTGCCCTATTGATTCCTCTATGCAGAAGGACCCGAACCCCAAGCTTAGCTCAAGGTTCAGGTCCTTAATAGTGTTGGCTTAGATTACGTTAAAATCATAAGATTTAGCCGTAAAATTCTTCAGTAGAAACCTTAGGAATTAATAAGACTTGACCTGGATAGATCAAACTTGGGTTGTGCAATTTGTTTGCTACGATGATCGCTTCCATCGTCGTCCCAAAGCGTTTTGCAATTTTATAAACGCTATCGCCTTTTTTAACGACATAGACTTTAGGCTTAGGGGCAGGAGTTGGCATCGGGCAAGGCATAGGCGTTGGGCAACAAGCTTCATGGTGAGGCATCATAGGTGGGCAGCAAGGCATAGGGCCAGCGCCACCAACATCATAACTAACAAAACCAGGGTCCATGTCCACATCTAGATTTACTAAACCACCAGGGGGATACATACCAGGGGCCATAGGCATTCCATTCATACCTTGCATACCCTGCATTCCTTGCATACCCTGCATTCCTTGCATTCCTTGCATCATATCATTCATACCGGGCATCCCTTGCATTCCCTGCATTCCAGGGACCTGAGTTGGATTATAAGCAACGGAACGTAATTCCATATTAATTTTCCTCCTTTAAATTCATCAAAAAGTTGATGTTGTTTTTAGTACATTTGGTCGGTTGCTTTCTTGCCTTTAACTATTAACAATATATGACAATGAGCAAATAGTGTGTTTGTACCAAAAAAACTTTATAAATAAAAGAAGAACTGACCCAAAAGGGCAGCTCTTCTTACACAAGTTTAAATTAAATTAAACGACTACGATAGCTTTGTTTAATTTTGCCACTAGTTCATCAGGCTTGTGGCCATGAGTTAACGCAGCACCTTCGATGCTTTCCATAGTGGAAGATGGGCAGCCTAAGCAATGCATTCCAAGCTCCAAAAAAATTTGGACTGTTTGAGGATATAATTTAAGCACTTGTCCTACTGTCATCTCTTTAGTTAACATCAAATGTTCCTCCTTTGGATTCCATAGTGAATTACTTGGTTTTATTATAAAGCAATATTATTGGATTAGCAAACAGAAACTTAGATGACACAGCGTCCCGAGTTTAGAACTGTGGATGTGTTTGCCCGAGGTTAAGCAGTATGAAGTATTTGATCTAATTCAGATAGTATCAAATAAATATGTTCCGCCAATTCTTTTGGCAGCGTTCCCGTTCCGCAGCTTGGTGTTATCATACTTTGCTGGCGAAGAAGCGATTCATTAACACCGCGTTTTACCAATTCCTCTATGTTGTTTTCCAAGCGGATTTTAAGGCTTTGAGCTGTTTCTTCCCAGGCAGCTGGATTCGTGGGAACAATGCCCCAGGAAAGGATTCCTCCTCGTTTTAGAAATATATTCAGCGGCTCTGCCAAGGCCATCATGCTCTGCATATAATCGTAGGCATCAAAGTTTACCACCTGAACCTTAGAGTCAAATAGAAGGGTCCAATCCATCCCTGCGCAGACATGCACACCAGCAATGCCACCTTGCCGAAAGATCCCTTCAATAATAGCATTCAACTCTTCAATAAGTTGTTCCCTATTCAACGTAATATGAGTTGATGCTCCATAGCCATAAAGCGATGGATCGTCAATCATCATGAGCACCGGTAAGCCGAATTGGCTGAGCCGTTTGGTCTGCCACTCAGCATGCAAGGCAACGGTTTTTACCAGCATATCGCGAAGAGTGTCATCATAATAAATTGACCGTCTATCTTTATCCTTAATCTGCATTCCCAAAGTCAGCGAACCACTGAGCTGCCCTTTTAGTAGAACAGCATCCCTGGTCCCATTCTGTGCAAGATCCTGACAAAAGGCTTCAAACCCTTCCCCACCCTGAACGCTAAATCCAAAGCGTTCCAAAGCTTGTGGATCACCCTCAATCGCTTCTAAATACAGCGTATAGAAGACCGTCAGTCGCTCCACCCAATCCGTCGCATCCACTTGAAATTTCGGATCCTCAACTCCCCCAATAACTCCAGTTTCAATTAGAGCGTTGAGATATTGCCCAACAAAAGAGCTTTCCGCACCAAGACGTGGAAGTTGTGGCCAATGTGGCGCTAGCGGAACACTTTTCCAAATCAGATCCAAAGCCTCCTCGCCCTTAGTTTGAGGTAAACTCCCAACTCCGGTTGCTAGAAAATGAGGTCTAAAGTCTTTTTGCATATCTCATACACTTCCCATTCCATAACTTAGCTTATTACATTCTATGTCCATTCATTATCTTAATCAATATTTGCCTTGTCCATTATTGTCGTTAGATTCAATATGAAAAATATTGTTCTAAAATGCCAATTGATTTTGAGACCGGACACGGCTACACGGGATGCTCGGTAACCCAAAATCCGCCTAAGCCCCCCCCCAGCGGAAGTTTCTCCACCTACAAAGCATACTAAGCGTCTCTGCGTCAATAAACGCAGACAGCGCCAATTCGTGCCCTTCCCCCAGCGACCCAAGCCAGAGGAACCTCTTGACTACTTTCCCTCCCCGGGAGAGGCCACGATCACACGGCGAGAAACCTCTGCGGAGTCTTAGCAAAACTCGGCTTAAAATTCACTTTCTTAAAGTAGGGCGGAATACAAGGATGTATTCCGCCGACCTTGCGACACGGACGTCGCATTGGTCGGGTACCCTACCCGCTTTTATTGGAATTTAAAGCCCTAGTTTGGCAAGGCGAACGCATGGTTGAACAAGTGTTATTGTGACCTCTCCCCATGACCCAAGCAAAAAGCTTCCTCTCCCTAAAGCCCAACCATGTGCCACAGATACAACCAATCGGCGTAATGAATTGAAGCCCAAATAAGCAAGGCAGCGGCAATGATTCCAGGAACCCATAAAAAGGCACGGTAATGCCCACCAATACGCCGGATATCATGAATACGAATGGGCAGAAACAGAAACGTCAGTAAGATGTAACCAATAATTGGAAGATAAAACGGAACTCCCCAGGGGATCAAGGCCCATCCGATTGCGATAAATACAGCAAAGCGATAGCGTCGTTCCAGCCAATAAACCAGCGCCACTGAGTGTGGGGCATCCGGCAAATGCGGAGCAGCTACACCAACCTGGAGCAAGCGAATAAGCATGAACAACACACTCAATAGCGCCCATATTAGCCAAGGGGACTGCGCTTGTATTAAATCAATCCCTGGCCATAAATGGGATAACCATGGATTCAAACTAATCGAGATTCGAAATAATGCAGACGTGACCAATCCACCCAGTAGCCCATGACGAGCGAGAACTAACAATCCATTCCAGAACCAGGCGCTACGCAACCGGCGTTTAGGTTTTCGTTCCGAAATTTCTTTATAACGCCACGTCACCGACCGAATATTCATCCAAACTAGAAAAATCATAAGTACGGAGAAAGCTTCCGCAACAGAAGGTTCCTGAACCCATTTCAGACTTGTGGTTGGTAGGGATTCGCTGGTCACTTCCCCCCATACCCCCTGTAGCTTATTTCCCTGAACAAACAGTGACTGCTCAGGTGAAAGCCCCGCTAGAACTGCCGGTGTGATCTTAATGGCAAAGGGCAAATCTGGTTGAACCTCTTTCACGGCCTCACGAAGATACGTTTGAGCCAAGGCATCGGTTTCTAACCCTTTCCCCACCGTCCAAGCCCATAAGGAGGGATGGAGCATTTTGCCTGCAATGACCTTACGAAAAACGATGGGTTTAGGGAGTCGACTAGAGGGGATAAACTCAACCGGTAATTCAGCCCACACCCCCATACCCACTCGATCAGCCGCTTGTAACCAAAGTTCATCTGGGAGCTGACCGATGAAATAAATGAGGTTAATTCCTTTTTGTTGTTGAGAGATTAACCAAGCTTCGGCTTGTCCAGCATGTCTTAGACTAGACTCCTCTTGGGCCGTTAAGGCCGCCCCCTTAATTGGGATAACCTGGTCGTTTAAGACCCACTTTCCTGAAGTAAGCGCGATCGAACGAAGACCTAACGGCAACGCTACATCATCAAGGTCTCCTTTGCTGTTAGAAACCTTTATATACATTTGATAGAGAAACGGTGCTTGTAAAGTCCAGCGTTTGGCCTCGGGTACAGTAAAGTTCAAGGTCACTGGTTGATTATCTGATCCTTCGTGAGCGTTGACTGTGAGTGTTTGCTCTGCAATACCTGCTGACCCATCTGAAAGTACTCCAGAGACGGTCCACGGTCCTTCCTGCGAAAGGCCATGATGTTGGATAGACGTATTCACGGTTATTTGCGCAGTATTTTCGACCCAAGTGACCTGGACCTGTGGCGGCATGATGGTTGTTTCCACCGTTGCTTCTAAGCGAATGTTACCCGTGATCTTCCCTGAAGAGGGCCAATCTAAACCTAAAAGCATGGTTCGTTGCGCTGTGCTCCCGGAAAGTTCCACGACTAGAACGTTATCCTCTCCATAACGAAAAGCCTTGGCAGGAATATCGACTCCGTCCGCGCCACCACTTCCTTCAAATTCACCAATTTTCTGGCTATTAGAGATCCCATTTAGATAGATCTTGGCATGTCCCTGTACGCCATTTAACGTTAGGTGCATGGTCCGGGAACTCCATTCTCCTGGGATTCGCAAACGTTTAGCCACGACTGAAACTTTCTCACTTGAAGGTAACGTGACAGGCGGCCCATACGTCAATAATGACTGATCCGCGTTTGCTTTTGGAGGTTCGGATTCCGTTGTCCAAGCCTGGCGCAACGATGAGAACTTATCCCAGCTTCCGTTTAAATCCTGGGAATACCGTGCTGCGCTTGAAGCACTTTGTTCTGTTTGCAGAGATTCTCCTATAGGACTTTGCCAGTACCACCAGAGTGTTCCTAGGGTCAATGCCAGTAAGGCAATAAGGATCATAAGCCGACGATTAAACATAAAATAGCCCCTCATTATTTATCTTATTAAGTACATATTCGTGCCCAATTTTGAAAAACCTTGCCAGCAAAAAAATAAACCCATTGGCAACTGGCTCAAAGCACCATTTGCCAATGGGTTTATTTACTTAATTGCACGAAAGTTAATTCAGCTTCTCATCCTTGAGACAGTCTGGGCAAACACCATAAAATTCCATGCGGTGTCCCATAATTAGAAAACCCGAATTGTCCATGACTTCTTGATCCATATCGATTAAGGGACTATGGTAATCAACCACCATACCACATTTGGAACAAACGATATGATAATGGTTCCTAGGGTTGCCATCAAAACGACTCGACATATCACCATATGACAACTCCAATAGATGCCCATGCTCTTTAAGCATGTTAAGAGTATTATAAATTGTTCCCAAACTAACCCCTGGAAATTTCGCCTTAACGTGCTGATAAATTTCATCCGCAGTAGGATGAGACTTTGTTTCGAGCAAGAACTCCAAGATCGCCTGTCTCTGTGGCGTAAATCGCACGCCCTTAGTCTTTAATTGTTTAAGAATCTCAATCGCTTCCAACATGTCGGCATCTCCTTTCATTGTCTTCAACTTTAAAATAATTTCTAATTTGATTTTAGATTAAATTAGAAAATTTGTCAATAAAAAAGACGAGTATAATTATACTCGTC
>DHWG01000183.1:0-380 GCA_002413075.1 Desulfosporosinus sp. UBA5188
TTTCCTGATAATTTTCCACAACGGCATCAAGGTCAACTTCAATCCAGGTTTCAGCCATGGTTTTATCCCTTCCGCGCTCGCCGTATCTTACCAATGATTCCCTTGACAACCTCTGAATAGATCGGTTCCAAGTGGTTCCAGAGAAAATAGATTGCCGGACGATACACTAAGTCCCATTCTCCGATGAATTCCGTATACTCCCCGTTAAAGCCCTTCTTAAAGCGGTAAAGCCCATACAGCGGATTATCTTCTGTCAACAGCCCAGGAACCCCCCGGAAATCATAGAGCGTGCAGCCCAGTGACTTGGCCCAACGAATCATTTCCCACTGGATTAAGTAATTGGGCATGACATTGCGATGAGCATTGGACGAAGCCCCATA
>DHWG01000183.1:700-2613 GCA_002413075.1 Desulfosporosinus sp. UBA5188
GATAAAATTCCGGTAAATCGGCTCGCGTCCCCTTGCGGATTGTTACCCCTTTTTTCACCGCAAGGCGGATGTTATAGCGTGTTTTTTGTTGCATATTAGCGAGTAACGTCGCTTCATCTGGAGATATATCTAAACGAAACACGTACTTCGGTTGAACCCCTTCAAAACCCTTACCACTCTCCGCAGTTGTGAAGCCTCTGGAAATTAAATATTGTTCCAGTCCTTTTTCAGAAGACGGCACATCAGGGTCTACCTTCAGAAAAATTGCCCCGCAGGTTTTCGCTAACTTACGAATCTCAGCTAACATAAAATCTAAGAGCTCGACATTCTTCCAGTCCACCACGGGTCCACGAGAAGCATAGAAAATAGGAATACCCACGACGGGTATTTTACGTTCAAGAATAGTGGCTACTGCCACAATCTCGTTGTTCTCTTCAATAACTAACCGCCAGGGTTTCCAGCCTGTCCGGCTCTTAATTTCTCCCCACTCCCAAGACTGGAGCACATGTCCCTTAGGATCCTTTGCCAAAAAATCATTAAAGCGTTTATGTTCACTTTTTTCTATCCATCTTGCTACATAGGCCACTGTTTCAGTCTCCTTCCTCTTTCCATTATTTCCATAATTTATAATATATTATACTTTTCTTCATAACCCACTATGATAAAGCAACGCTGGTTTCTGTCTATGTATACAGGAAGAGTTCGTACTAAACCCTAAAAAGGTTAGCAGAACTCTCCAAAGTCATCATTCCATGATTTTACATAAGCACAATAGCAAATACCGGAAACTGACCTCAGAGACAAGACGGTGCATATGAAATGTGCCGTTTCCCTATATCTCAAAAGCAGAGCTAAACGTTCCCACTGCCAAATCAGAATGCAAGTCGAGAACCGTACACCTCTCCCGTCCGTCGATTTCCCCTTATCTCTAGTCGAAATTCGACGTCTATACCTAAGCGAAATAGCACACTTCCGTGTTAAGTGACCCAAAAGGCAAGACGGTGCACATGGAATGTGCCGTCTCCCAACCATCTCCAAAGCAGTATTAATCGTCCCCACGTACCAACCCCGAATGCAAGTCGAGAACCCGCCATCCTACAGTCTAAGCCCGGGACGCAGTGTCACACAAGCGCGACGTCTTTACGTAAGCAGCTTAGCAAACTTCCGTGTAAGCGACCCCAGATACGGGGTAGCGAACAAGGACGTGAGCTACCGCCAACCGAGCCAAGGATGGCGAGTCTGGCGGGAACCCCGCACCCCCTTTAGGAGCTTACACGGTTAGTTTGCTTCTGTGTCGTAAGCACCTAGCGGGGTGTCACCCAAGTCCTCTAATCCCCGAGTGCGGCTCTTATAAACTCTCTAAACAACGGATGCGGCCTATTCGGACGAGATTTAAATTCTGGGTGGAACTGGGAGGCCACAAACCATGGATGATCGGGATATTCAATAATCTCTACCAAACGACCATCCAATGAGGTCCCCGAGAACTTCAGCCCTGCCTTCTCGAACTCAGCACGGTACTGGTTATTAACTTCATAGCGATGACGGTGACGCTCATAGACGACTTCGTCTTGATAGGCTTCATACGCAAGGCTATCCTCCACCAACTTGGCTGGGGAAATACCTAAGCGCATGGTGCCTCCCAGATCTTCAATATCTTTTTGCTCTGGGAGGATATCGATCACCGGATAAGGAGTGTCTGTATCAAATTCCGTACTATTAGCCCGATCCATACCACAGACATTGCGGGCAAATTCTATAATGGCCGTTTGCATCCCAAGGCAAATTCCTAAGAAAGGAATTTTTTGCTCTCTCGCATAACGAATCGCATCAATTTTACCCTCAATCCCTCGGTTGCCAAACCCTCCTGGAACAAGGATTCCGGCAACACCTTTTAGGTATTTCTCCACGCC
>DHWG01000007.1:0-8532 GCA_002413075.1 Desulfosporosinus sp. UBA5188
CTTAAATCATAATCGCAGGGCAAAAATTCTAATTTCTAGAATATAAATTACAAATAATATAAAAAATGGAGATTGTAACGTATTATTCTCAAACTTAAACGATATCTAGTAATTAATTGAAGGAAGGAGGAGATTAGAACAATAGAAGCGAATATTCTAATAATTAAGATAAAAATATTAATTTAGGACCTAGCGGTAGGAGGGCGAAATTATGGTTCGTAAGGTACGCGTGGGTATTGTAGGCATGGGCCAAGGCGGTTCGATCGTCTATAAGACGTTACAAAGTATTGAACATATTGAAATCGGTATGGTCTGTGATCTTTTAGAAAAAACACAGGGAATGAAGATGGCGCGCTTAGACGGAGTGCAGACCTGTGTAACGCTGGAAGCATTTCTAAAGGTTCCAAATCTGGATGTTATTATTGAAGCGACGGGTATTCCTGAAATACAAAAACAAGTGAGACAGAACAAATCAAAGTCCAGCGCCGTGATTGAAGCACAAGGTGCGAATCTTATGATGTTTATAATAGAAGAGAAGGAAAAACTGTCTGAAATAAAACGCCTAAAAGGTGAACTTGATGCGATCTTGAACTCGGTTCAGGAAGCCATCGAAGTAGCAGGGATTGATGGAGAAATTAAATATGTCAATCCATCGTTTAGTCGCGTCACCTCACTTTCTGCGAGTCAGCGGATCGGGTACAATGTTTTTGACGTATCTCCTAACGGTGCGTTAGCGAAGTCTCTTAAGACGCATGAACCGGTGTTAGCTCACCGAGCTATGGTTGGAGGAACAAGTGTGGAGGTGATTTCTAATGCCTCCCCTATTGTCGTTGATGGGAACATGGAAGGTGCTGTCGTTGTTTTTCAGCCCATGACGGATATTTATAAGCTCATGGAACAATTGAAAGCTTCAAATCAAGTCATTGATGAATTGCAGAATCATATCGATCAAATCTCCACGAGTTCCTATACGTTTGATGACTTAATTGGGAGCCATCCTGAATTTATAAGTGCCCTGGAGTTGGCCCGTAAAGCGGCAAAGGGTAACTCTACTATTCTCATTACTGGAGAATCAGGTACTGGCAAAGAGCTGTTTTCCCATGCAATCCATGGCGCAAGTTTGCGCAGGAACAAGCCTTTTATTAAGGTCAACTGTGCGGCAATTCCCGAGACGTTACTCGAAAGTGAATTTTTTGGGCATGAAAAGGGAGCCTTCACGGGAGCCGTCAAGACAAAACTTGGCAAGATGGAGTTGGCAAATGGAGGAACGATCTTCTTAGATGAAATTGGAGATATGAACCCCTATTTGCAGGCCAAACTTCTGCGCGTTTTACAGGAAATGGAGTTTGAACGGGTTGGCGGGACAAAAACCATCAAAGTGGATGTCCGCGTGATTTCAGCGACCAATCGTAATTTGCTTGAAATGGCTAAAGAAGGAAATTTTCGAGAAGATCTTTATTACCGGCTCAACGTGCTTGAATTGCGCTTACCACCCCTACGCAAACATAAAGAAGATATTCCAGCTTATGTACAGTCGCTCATTGCCAAGTTTAACCGCAAGTTTGGTAAACACGTGCTGGGATTGACAGCACGTGCGGAAGAGTTGTTGATGCAATATAACTGGCCAGGGAATATTCGGGAACTTCAAAATGTGATTGAACGCGCGATGGTTACGGTGGAAGACGATATGATTAACCATAAACATATGCTTAATTTCGTTGATTCCCAGGACACAATTGAGCAAGAGCAACTGGTCATAGAAATTATGCCCATTGAACAAATGGAAAAGCAAATGATTCAATTGGCGATGAAGCGTTATGGAAATTCCATGGAAGGAAAGAAGCTCGCTGCTAAAGCTTTAAGGATATCCCTTGCCACGCTGTATAACAAACTTAAGGCAATGTCTTCTAACTTATAACCAGGCGTGAAATTTAATAATTCTAAGTATTAGAAATTTAGTCTATTCATATTCTAGAAATTAGAAATAGAAGGGCTCATTAGAGGGTAAGCCAAGAGAGACCGTTGCTGGCTTTACCCTCCCTCTGTCTATAAAAAGGCCTCTGAAAAAACGAGAGTTCATAAGCAATGTCGTAATAATTCAAAATATTGTCGACAATACACGCTGTTCAACCTAATCTTGGCACAGGGATTGCTAGTTGTTAAGTATTAAGAGGTTGAGAGGAGAGGACCAGAGATTTATGAGTACGACACAAAAGCCTTATCATTTTCTAATTCGTAGAGCCCATTCTTTATTAGGATTAGTGCCGATCGGCCTATTTTTAACCTTTCACATGGTTCTGAATTTATCCGCCCGAGGGGGGCCAGAGGTGTATGACAAAGTTATTGCTACTATGCAAGGGTTTCCGGGAATTTTCATCATTGAGCTTGTTGTCATCTTTATTCCTATTGCCGTTCACGCCATATATGGAACATGGGTGGTCTATAGCGGACAAAGCAATGTTTTAAGGTATAAGTACGCTCGGAATTGGTTCTATATAATCCAACGAATTTCCGGTCTGTATACTTTGGTTTTTATTACGATTCACGTTTATCTTATGCGTTTTAGCGAGGCGAATTTCGCAGCACTATCAGAATTTCTAAGGCAGCCTGTCGGATTGGTTTTCTATACTTTGGGCGTGATCTTTGCAATTTTCCATTTCGTCAACGGCCTATGGGCCTTTGCCATCACGTGGGGTATCACGATTGGACCACATTCCCAAAAAATATGGTTATATGCCTTGGTGGTCGTTTTCATACTGTTATCGGGGATTGGTTTAGCTAATATTTCAGCCTTCCTATAGTCGAAGCAGAAGCAACCTAAGAAAACAGTCTTACAATAAGAACTAAGATTTTAGGAGGGTCAAAGGGATGAGCAAAGTCATCGTAGTAGGAGGCGGCCTTGCTGGGCTGATGGCAACAATCAAGATGGCCGAAGCCGGTACGCACGTCGACTTATTTTCTTTAGTACCAGTTAAACGTTCACACTCGGTATGCGCTCAGGGCGGCATTAACGGAGCCGTTAATACCAAAGGAGAAGGAGACTCTCCGTGGCTTCATTTTGATGATACGGTGTATGGTGGTGATTTTCTGGCCAATCAACCGCCTGTAAAAGCCATGTGTGATGAAGCACCAGGGATTATTCACTTGATGGATCGGATGGGCGTTATGTTTAGTCGTACGCCGGAAGGATTACTCGATTTCCGGCGTTTTGGAGGGACAAAATTTTGCAGAACTGCTTTTGCAGGGGCTACCACCGGACAGCAACTTCTCTATGCACTCGATGAGCAAGTTCGGCGTTATGAAGTTGAAGGAATGGTACAAAAATTTGAACAGTGGGAATTGCTCTCTACTGTGATCGATGAAGGTACGTGTAAAGGGATTGTCGCTCAAGACTTACGAACGATGAGCATTAAGTCGTTTGCTGCGGACGCAGTAATTATTGCCACTGGCGGGCTGGGTGCGGTCTTTGGTAAAAGCACGAATTCGACGATTTGTACGGGAAGCGCGACATCAGCGTTGTACCAACAAGGCGCAAAATATGCCAATGGAGAGTTTATCCAGATTCACCCCACCGCTATCCCTGGTGATGACAAGCTCAGACTGATGTCTGAATCAGCCCGTGGTGAAGGAGGACGCATCTGGACCTATAAAGATGGAAAACCTTGGTATTTTCTCGAGGAGATGTTTCCGGACTATGGAAACCTGGTTCCTCGTGATATTGCCACACGGGCTATTTATGAAGTGGTCTTTGACCAAGGTCTTGGGCTTAATGGGGAAAACATGGTGTACCTCGATCTGTCACATATTGATCCGGAGGTTTTACAACGTAAGCTTGGTGGAATCATAGAAATCTATGAAAAGTTCGTGGGTGATGATCCGAAAAAAGTCCCCATGCGGATTTTCCCTGCCGTTCACTATTCCATGGGTGGACTGTGGGTCGATTACGACCAGATGACGAATATTCCAGGACTTTTTGCGGCTGGAGAATGTGAATACCAATATCATGGGGCAAACCGTCTTGGCGCGAATTCACTGCTTTCGGCAATCTATGGGGGAATGGTTGCAGGACCTAAAGTAATGGAGTTCATTAAGAAGAACAAAATTCAAACCCCAAGCGATAAGGATGCAGTCTTTATCAAAGAGAAGGATATTCAAGACCAGAAATGGGCCAAGATTATGGCAATGAAGGGCAATGAAAATCCCTATCTTCTCCACAAAGAACTTGGTGACATTATGACGTTGAATGTGACGGTCGTACGCTACAACGCTAAACTTGCAGAAACAGACGTTGTACTTCAGGCGCTTATGAAACGCTGGCATAATATTGGCAGAAGCGATCAACTTGAATGGGGAACCCAGGAGGGAACGTTCATCCGCCAGCTGTGGAACATGTTGGAACTGGCAAGAGTGATTACTTTGGGAGCCTTACGCCGCAATGAAAGCAGGGGCGGCCATTATAAGCCAGAGTATCCGGAGCGTGATGATGAGAACTTCTTAAAAACAACGATTGCCAATTGGACGTCCAGCGGTCCTGAACTTAGCTATGAAGCCGTTGACGTATCCTTGATTACACCGCGTGCGCGCCATTATTAAGAGAGAAAAGTAGGAGGTGAATAAAAGAATGGCTGAACAAAAAACAATACATTTAAAAATTCGTCGTCAAGACGATCCTGATAAGCCAAGTCGTTGGGAAGCGTTTAATATTCCCTATCGAGAGAAATTAAATGTTATTTCTTGTTTAATGGAAATTCAGAAAAATCCGGTAACCGCGGAGGGGAAGAAGACAACCCCCGTGGTTTGGGAATGTAATTGTCTAGAGGAAGTCTGCGGAGCTTGCACGATGAATATTAATGGACAAGGGAAACAAGCTTGCTCTGCTTTAATAGATCACTTGGAACAGCCGATTGTCCTTGAACCGCTGACAAAATTCCCATTGGTACGGGATCTCATGGTTGACCGGCAAATCATGTTTGATCACCTGAAAACAGTCCATGCTTGGATTCCAATTGATGGGACTTATAATTTGGGATCCGGCCCGCGTATGTCAGAAGTGAAACGCCAGTGGGCCTACGAATTGTCAAAGTGTATGACCTGTGGATGTTGTATGGAAGCATGTCCACAAGTGAATTCACGCTCGAAATTTATTGGACCCTCTGCTATTTCTCAAGCCCGGCTTTTTAATGCCCATCCGACCGGAGAAATGAATAAACACGAACGGTTGGCGCCGTTACTCGATGAAGGTGGGATTGCCGATTGTGGCAATTCTCAAAACTGCGTTCGTGCCTGTCCGAAGGACATTCCTTTGACGACAAGCTTGGCCGACTTAAACCGTGAAACCAATAAATTTGCACTGAGTCGTTGGCTCCGAAAATAGCCCAACACGAAATTTTGTCAACGTAAAATATTTCAAAAGGAGATTAGACGATATGGGAACACTAAGAGAAGACGCTTTAGCCTTACACCGAGACAATATCGGGAAATTGGAAGTTCACAGCAAAGTTCCAGTCCGTAATAGTCGAGATTTATCCTTGGCTTACTCTCCCGGAGTGGCTGAACCTTGCTTAGATATTGAGAAAGATAAAGATTTAGCGTATGTTTACACCAACAAGGGCAATTTTGTGGCCATAGTCTCGAATGGAACGGCTGTCCTTGGTCTGGGAAATATTGGAGCACTGGCTTCCTTGCCCGTCATGGAAGGGAAATCTATACTCTTCAAGACGTTTGCTGGAGTTGATGCCTTTCCGATTTGCTTAGATACAGAAGATATTGAAAAAGTGATTGAGACGGTTAAGCTCATGGAGCCAACCTTTGGTGGAATTAATTTGGAAGACATCAGTGCACCGGCATGCTTCGAAATTGAGGAGCGTCTGAAAAAGGAAATGAACATTCCTGTGTTCCATGACGATCAACACGGCACGGCCATCGTAGTCATGGCGGGAATGATTAACGCGCTTAAAGTGGTTGGCAAATCCTTAGATAGCATTCGTGTTGTCACCAACGGTGCAGGTGCTGCCGGTATGGCGATTATTAAATTGCTCATGAGCATGGGCGTTAAAAACGTGATTATGTGTGATACCAAGGGTGCGATCTATACAGGACGACCTGTAGGGATGAACAAATCGAAAGACGCAATCGCCAAAGTCACCAACCCTCAGAGGCTGATGGGTTCTCTCGCAGAGGCCATGGTTGGAGCAGACGTCTTCATCGGCGTTTCTGCAGCCAAGACGGTGACTCCTGAGATGATCAAAGCCATGGCTAAAGATCCAATTATCTTTGCTATGGCAAACCCTGTTCCGGAGATTATGCCTGATCTGGCCAAAGAGGCCGGAGCTAAAGTTATTGGAACCGGACGTTCGGATTTTCCAAACCAAGTCAACAACGTTTCGGCTTTTCCTGGTATTTTCCGCGGCGCACTGGATGTTCGCGCCTCTCAAATTAATGAAGCAATGAAAATCGCTGCAGCTTATGCGATTGCAAGCTTGGTCAGTGATGAAGAGCGTAATGCAGACTATGTCATCCCCAAGGCTTTCGATCCTCGCGTTGCTCCAGCTGTGGCGGCTGCAGTCGCCCAAGCGGCTATGGACAGTGGAGTCGCTAGGATAACCGTTGATCCTGAAGAAATATCCAAGAAAGTATGGGCGATTCGCCCAGAGTAGGCATATGATCAATAGACACTAGAAAGGGATTAGCCAACTTGGCTAATCCCTTTCTAGTGTCTAAGATGAGGTTGGACATATAGGATCAACCTCATCTTAGTTTCTATATCATAGTTTATTTTTTCATAGATTTACCGAGTACGCTGTGGCTCATACCATATCCGAAATATATGATAAGCCCGATGGCCAGCCACACAAGAAAACGAATCCAAGTTATGAGCGGAAGAAAGACCATCAGAGTCAGACAGAAGACCGCAGCTAGAATAGGAACTAACGGGACCCAAGGAACTCTGAACGAGCGGGGAAGGTCGGGTTGGGTTTTGCGTAAGACGATCACGCCTATTGAAACGAAGACAAAGGCGGAGAGAGTACCGATGTTTACGAGTTCTGCAACCGTATTAATGGGAGTAATACCAGCAATAATGGCCACCGTAATACCGGTCAACCAAGTACTGAGAAAGGGAGTTTTGTATTTTGGATGAACGTTTGAGAAAACTTTTGGTAAGAGACCATCTCTGCTCATCGCAAAGAAGACTCTGGTTTGTCCATAGAGCATCACGAGTAAGACTGTGGTGATCCCTCCCATGGCACCTACGGAGATAATTCCCGCGGCCCAGTCCTGATGAATATAATGGAGAGCAAAAGCAACCGGCGCTGCTACATCCAATAGTTTGTACGGAACGACACCTGTTAAGATCAAGGAAACGATAATATAGAGTATGGTACATACGATCAGTGAAGCAATAATACCTCTCGGCAAATCTCGCTTCGGGTCGATCACTTCTTCAGCGGCTGTAGAAACCGCATCAAAGCCGATGTAGGCAAAAAACACGATGGCTGCCCCACCCATAACTCCTTTAAATCCAAAGGGGAGGAAAGGGGTCCAATTTTCAGGTTTGACATACCTAAAAGCGACGACAATGAACAAAAGGATCACTGCGAGCTTGATGAAAACGATGGCATTGTTAAATCGAGCGGCCTGTTTGACACCCAACGAAAGAAGTGTCGTAATAAGTAAAGCAATGACCACCGCGGGAACGTTCAGAAGAGCACCTGGTGCAGTACCTAATGCACCCGAAGCCCAAACTGGAAGGTAGATTCCAAAGCCATTAAGTAACATCTGGAAATACCCTGACCAGCCTATTGCTACAGTGCTGGCCGCTAACAAATACTCAAGCATTAGGTCCCACCCTATGATCCAAGCCATAAATTCTCCGAGAGAAACATAACTAAAGGTATACGCACTCCCAGCAACGGGTACACAAGAAGAAAATTCTGCATAAACCAGGGCTGCAAAAGCACAAGCAATACCTGAGATAATAAAGGATAGGACGAGACCTGGACCTGCATGCTGAGCAGCTGCGACGCCTGTCAAGACAAAAATCCCAGTTCCAATAATAGCTCCAATTCCAAGCATCGTGAGATCAAGTGCGCCAAGTGTCTTCTTCAGACTTGCTTCACCTTGGGTTTCTAAGAGGAGCTGTGCAATGGGCTTTTTCCGAAATAGTCTGTTGATGGATATCATCTCCACTCTCTAATTTCAGTCAACAATGATTGTTGTGACGTTAAAGGACATGAGTATACTATTCGACATACTTGTACAAATTCCTCTAACTGTTAAATAAAAATTTAAATATTCTGATTATATGAACGTTTTATTGATACTATAGGTCGTTTGGTTGCCATGGCGTAGCTTGCCTGTGCTGCGTTCTCAGGTATTGCTATGGTGATTATTTTTACTATATGAAACGTCTTTAATAAGAAAAATGTGATTTAATAGACTAGAAGCGGATATTGAGGATTAGGCTTTTAAAAAAATTAGTCTTGTAAGCTAAACTAAAGGGGGTAATTCAATGATTCAATCAATATTTGTTGG
>DHWG01000007.1:8734-10428 GCA_002413075.1 Desulfosporosinus sp. UBA5188
TTATTCTAAGGGGATTCCTAAGCCTAAAGGAATTATCATTTTTTCTGCTCACTGGGAGTCAACGACTCAATTAATTGGTCGTTGTCAAAACTATGACATGATTTATGATTTTTATGGGTTCCCAAAGGAACTGTACAAAACGACCTATCCTGTGGCCGGTGATGTTCGATTAGCTCAAGAAATTCAAAACACTTTGAGCGATAACAACATTTCCAGCAAATTGGATTCGACGAGAGGTATTGACCACGGTGCTTGGACGATGCTCAAATTATTATATCCAGATGCTGATATACCGGTGGTGACGATGTCTGTGAATACAAAACTAAATCCAATAGAGCAATACAAAATTGGTGAAAGTTTACGAATATTCAAAGAGCAAGATTATCTTATTATCTGTAGTGGAGGAATTGTTCATAATTTGAATAAAATTGTATTTGATGCAGCCAACATTGATATTTGGGCGAGCGAATTTAATAACTGGATTAAGGATAAAGTTCTGAACGGGGATTTGGATTCAATATTTGATTACCAAAATTCAGCGCCTAACTCAAACTTAGCCGTACCGAGAAATGAACATTTTATCAATTTGTTAATTGCGTTGGGAACCAGTAATACAGTTAATAAGCCGAAACTGCTCAAGAGTATTTTTCAGCATGGAAATTTGAGCCTTGATTTGTGGGAGTTTGTATAGCCCGTGAATTGGGAATTCCCGCGGTGCAAATAGAGATCAACAAACAATATAGGGTGCCAGCGCAAAATCCTCAGGGATTTCATCGTCTACTGGGGGCTTTAGTGGCAAGTGTTCGAGATCTAGGATAATATTATAGAACTATGGAATCACGCTATCCGAAAAGCAAATAAATGACAAGTGAGGAATAATGGAAATGAAAATACTGGTAACAGGTGCTTCAGGAAATGTGGGTAGTTATGTCATCAAAGAATTATTAGAAATGGGAGAAATGGTTGTAGCGGCAGGGACAGATCCCAAAAAGCTTAGAGATATGTTCGAGGAAAAAGTCGACGTCGTTAAATTTGATTTTACTAAGAAAGAGACGTTTAAGGACGCTTTGGATCACGTCGATAGAGTTTTTCTAATGAGGCCACCTCATCTTGGTAAACCACAGGATTTGTATCCTTTCATAGATGCTATGACGTTGCAGAAGATTAAGCTCGTTTCCTTTTTATCATTAATGGGCGTTGAAAATAATACAATACCTCCTCATCATAAAATAGAGAAGTATCTTGAAAAGACAGGAATGCCTTATGCACATATACGACCAGGTTTTTTTATGCAGAATGTCTCAGGAATACATTCAGTCGAAATTAAAGAACAAAATAAGATTTTCATACCTGCCGGTAAAAGTAAGACAAGCTTTATAGATGCTGCCGATATCGGACTTTCTATTGCCACGTTACTTCATGACCCTGAAAAATATAGAAATACGGCTCACACAATTACAGGACTTGAGGCGTTGGATTATGATCAGGTGGCTGAAATATTAAGTAAGGTTACCGGTAGAAAAATCACCTATGCTAAACCAGGCTACCTGAAATATCGAAATCATTATATTAATGTACGTGGCCTTGATAAGGGCTATGTTAATGTGACAGTAGCCCTTTATTTTATGACAAGGATGGGTACAGCTAAGGAAGTAACCCATGAGTTTTATGATTTAACTGGAAAAATGCCACGG
>DHWG01000007.1:10624-11793 GCA_002413075.1 Desulfosporosinus sp. UBA5188
AATTTCCAATGCTTTTCTGGTGTCTCTAGCCGGCTAAGAAGTTTCTTCTGCTGAAATTCTTTAGATATATGCAAAAAGAACTTTAAGACAATGGTTCCGTTACTTTCAAGATACTTTTCAAACGCTGTTATTTCCTTGAATCTAGCTAAAGCAGTTTGATCATCGATCGTTTTATGGACTCTAGTCACAAGAACATCTTCATAGTAGGAGCGGTTGAACACGGTTATATTTCCCTTAATTGGGGCTGCTTTATGGGCCCGCCATAGATAGTCATGGCCTAATTCCTCTGGGGTTGGTTGCTTAAAGCTTTGAACGACAAATCCATTAGGATTCACGCCAGCAAGCGCTTTTTTAACAGTCCCGTCTTTGCCACTACAATCCATGCCTTGTAATATGATAAGAAGGCTAAATTTCTTAGAGGCACTGAAGACTTCTTGGAGTTCAATAAACTTATCTTGTAGATCTGAATACTTTTCTTGAATGTCCTTTTTATCCAACTTGTTGGTCTCAGTTGGGCTAAAATCTTTTAAGGTGACCTTTGCGTGTGAACTGATTGTAAACTCGTCGAACATATAGACACTCCCTTGTGATCAAAATTAGTGATCCGCTTGAAATATGTCGTTACATAACGTATGAATAATAACAGGGGGTAATCAAATTACCCCCTGTTTAAAAAACGTTTATTTATCTAATTTCTTGGTCTCACATTTGCATTTAGCGATATCGACCGTCTTGTCTTTGCATTTGCATTTGACTTTTTTTGCTTTACGTTCCTTTTTGTTCTTTTTTTTATTAAGATGGGTGCTTAGTTCTAGTTCAAGTTGAAGCAATTTATCTTCTAAAACAGCAATTTTAAGGCTTAGGCTTGTTACATCTTGCTGATCCGTGTCACCTTTCTCCGCTGGGGCTTCGAGGGTTACTTCAGTGACAGGTAATGCAGCGGTTTCAGTTTCAATCACAGGGAGTGTTGTCGTTTCACTTTCAGCGACAGGTAGTGTTACAGCTTCACTTTCAGTGACCGGTAATCCGTCAAATTCTAGGGTTAGGTCGGGCTCTTCTTTATGAATTGCAGCTTTTTTTACCATGATGAACCTCCAATTATAATATTTCAATCGTTATGAATGTTGTTAAATTAAATAAGCAATAAACTCAAGTATATTTAGTCAATT
>DHWG01000090.1:0-13427 GCA_002413075.1 Desulfosporosinus sp. UBA5188
GGAATAGTGGGCAATAAGGCCCTTTATCACATTCCAGATTACTGGGATGTGGTAAAGGGCCTTAATTTTTTTGTCTGGAAATGGAGGGCAATAGTTTAATGCCTAGTTAGGGATGGCTGGATTAATTAACTAAATAAATACAGAAAAGGAGGGTTTTTGTGTGACAACTGAAACTAAACACGTAACTCCAGGAACTGATGGAGATCCACATTTATCCAGAGTATTAAAACCCATTCACTTATGGGCACTTGCTGTCGGCTTAGTCATCTCCGGCAACTATTTTGGTTGGAGCTATGGGTTCGGAGCAGGTGGGCCTATGGGATTAGCACTTGCTTTGATTCCCGTTACGATCTTCTATGTGACGTTTATTTTATCCTACTCGGAGTTAGCTACAGCCATACCCCATGCAGGCGGGCCTTCTGCTTATGCACGGAGAGCAATGGGACCTTTTTGGGGGTATATCAACGGTATTAGTTGTTTAATAGAATTTGTGTTCGCCCCGCCGGCTATTGCGTTGGCCGTAGGTGGGTATATTCACTTTATGATTCCACCGGTTCCAACAGTGACGGCAGCAGTAGCCGCTTTCTTATTTTTCATCTTCATCAATTACTTAGGAATGAAAACTTCAGCTATGGTGGAATTAGTATTCACAGTCATTGCCTTAGCAGGTTTAGCTATTTACTGGGTCGCGGCAGCCCCTCACTTTTCTCTGGCTCGTGTCACGGCAGCACCGCTCCTTCCTTTCGGTTTGAAAGGGGTTATGGCCGCCGTACCTTTCGCCATCTGGTTCTATCTTGCCATTGAAGGTGGTGCTATGGCTGCCGAAGAAATGGTGGATCCTCAGAAAGATATCCCGAAAGGTTTTCTAAGCGGTATGGGGACCTTGATGGTCATGGGTTTCCTAACCCTTTTCCTTACGGCAGGGATTGCAGATTATCACTTAGTCTCAGCAGTTGATTTTCCTTTACCAATTGCTTTAGCCCAAGTCTTCGGTGAAAATAGCACCATTGTAATGTTGGTTAATATCATAGGCTTGTTCGGATTAGTTGCTTCGCTGCATGGGATTATCGTCGGGTATTCGCGTCAGACCTACGCAATGGCTCGAACTGGTTATTTGCCTAAATTCCTCGCGTATGTCGATCCTAAACGGCACACTCCAGTATGGGCATTGTTAGTTCCCGGACTTGTTGGACTGGGTGTCGTTCTCACGGGGCAGACAGCGATCGTGATTACCATTGCAGTCATTGGATCTGTTGCTCTGTATATGCTTAGTCTAATCAGTTTGTTTATCTTACATTCCAAAGAACCCAATCTGAAAAGACCCTTTAAAGTATGGTATCCAGTCGTCCCCGTCATTAGCTTTCTTATCGGCATATTCCTGACAATAAGTGTCATTATTTCAAGTGTACCAGCTTTGAAATGGGCAGCTCTAGTTTATGCCATTGCCATTGCTTACTACTTTATTTGGGGTAACAAGAATATCAGACCATTTGAAGAAGAGTTCGGCGTTTTAGACGAGCTGGATGCCTAAGGAGTCATAATGACAAAAGAGATGACATTAGTCAGTGTAGGGATCGATGTAGGAACTACAACAACGCAATTGGTCATTTCACAACTTACTTTGGTCAATGTAATGCCCGGTAGTCAAATACCCAAAGTAGAGATAAGCCATAAAAGTATTATGTATATGGGAAATGTTCACTTTACTCCGTTTACAGATCGGCAACACGTTGACGGTGTGGCATTACGGGCAATCATCGCCAAAGAATACGAGAAGGCGGGAGTCAAGCCGGAGCAGATCAATACCGGTGCCATTATTATTACCGGAGAAACTGCGAAGAAGGAAAATGCTTCGGAAATCATCCATTCCTTAGCAGATTATGCTGGAGATTTCGTTGTGGCTACGGCCGGACCAAATCTTGAAAGCATGATTGCTGGGAAAGGATCGGGGGCCGAAGCGCTCTCCAAACGCTTACATTCGTGTATCGCTAACATCGATATCGGCGGAGGAACCACGAATATTGCCTATTTTGATCGGGGCAAGTGCATTGGTACGGCGTGTATCAATGTTGGCGGTCGCTTGTTTGAAGTTGATCCTTTAACACACCACTTAAATTATATATCAACTCCTGGCAAGACGATCATCGATCATTGTTATCCGAACGGGTCCCAAACACAAAGCGGAGACGAAGTGCTCGTGATACGAAGGTGCCTAAGGGCTATGGTGGAATGTGTCGAACGAGTCATTTTTCATGAACCTCTACTTGCCCAAGACAAGACCCTTGTGATGACAAATTCGTTACCGGAGGTTTCTCTCGATGGTGTGGTTTTTTCAGGAGGAGTCGCTAAGTATATTTATCTACCTGGGATTAGGGAATGGTGGATTCACGGGGATGTCGGGCCTCTTTTGGCTGAGACGTTCAGGGAAAGCCGGTTATATTCTTCGTTTACCGTACATGAAGGGTCGGAGACGATCCATGCGACGGTGTTAGGCGCTGGAGCGCATACCGTGAATATATCAGGCTCGACCATAACGATCAGTCAGCATTCACTGCCTTTGCGGAATGTTCCGGCAGTTTATCCGGAGATAGGCGCGTCGGGAAGGTTCTCTTGGCTTAAGGCTGCTGAAAATTATAACGACTCCCTCTACCGAACGGTTGCCTTGGTAGTCCCGGCGTTACCCAACACCGACTTTCAAACGATTCTTACGCTTGCAGATACTTTAGCCTATGAACTTCCCCTAATTAAGGGAGAGCCTAAAGTAATCATTGCGCTACAAGATATTGCGAAAGTTCTGGGACAAACTCTGCAGAGACTGCTTCCGTCTGTTCCGCTGGTTTGTTTGGATGGAATCGAACTAGCCCTTGGAGATTTCGTGGATATTGCCAAGCCTTTACCGCATGAAGATGCTGTACCTGTGATTGTCAAAACCTTAGTATTCGCCCGTTAAGGATTATCCAGAGAAGGGATGTGAAACCGTGAATTTAAAGACACGCCTTTGTGGCCAAACCTTTATCTTTAAAGATGTCAAAGAGGTTTTGTCGAAAGCAAACGAGATCAAGTCCGGAGATATTCTCGCCGGAATTGCGGCTAACGATGCCGCAGAACGAGTGGCTGCAAAACGAGTTTTGTCAGAATTGACATTGGAAGATTTACGGTTAAACCCTGTCATACCGCTTGAGGATGACGAAGTATCGCGCATTATTGATGCCGATGTCAATGAACCAATTTATCACTCGATCAAAAATTGGTCCGTTGCAGAGTTTCGAGAGTATGTTCTGAAAACAGAGACAACAGGAACCAACCTTCAAAGGATCAGTCGTGGGCTCACTTCGGAAATGATCGCAGCCGGTGCCAAGCTCATGAGTAATTTGGACTTAATTTTAGGCGCTGCTAAAATACAAAATCTGGCCCACTGTAATACAACCATAGGTAAAACAGGCTGCCTAGCTTCTCGGCTCCAGCCCAATCATCCGACCGACGGGGTTGACGGTATTTTGGCGAGCTTGAGAGAGGGACTGTCCTATGGGGTTGGGGACGCGGTCATTGGGCTCAATCCTGTCGACGATTCAATGCCAGCAACCATACGCAGCTTGGAAACACTTTATCAGTTTGTTGAGGAGTGGAAGATACCGACCCAGATTTGTGTTCTAGCCCATATTTCCACCCAAATGAAGGCACTGAGAAAAGGGGCTCCCGTCGACTTATTATTCCAATCCATAGCTGGTTCACAAACAGGTAATGAGGCATTTGGAGTTAATAAACAAATTTTGGACGAGGCATATGCACTTGGGTTAAAAGAGGGACGTGCAACAGGGCCAAATATCATGTATTTCGAAACCGGGCAAGGCTCGGAGCTGTCATCTGAGGCGCACCATGGTGCTGACCAAGTGACCTTGGAAGCGCGTTGTTACGGCTTGGCGCGCCACTATAATCCGTTTTTAGTTAATACGGTCGTTGGCTTTATTGGACCGGAATACCTATATGACACACGTCAAGTGACGCGTGCAGGCCTTGAAGACCATTTTATGGGGAAACTCTCCGGGTTGCCGATGGGGGTCGATGCTTGTTACACCAACCATATGAAGGCGGATCAAAACGATATTGAAAATCTTGCGACTCTTTTAGCAGCGGCAGGCTGCACATATTTCATGGGCATTCCCATGGGCGATGATGTCATGCTGAATTACCAGACGACGAGTTTCCATGACATTGCAACGTTAAGAGAGCTGTTTAACCTTAGACCGATACCTGAGTTTGAGGCATGGGCCGAATCAATGGGGATACTGGCTAACGGCAAGCTGACAGCACGTGCCGGTGATGCTACCATATTCACGAGGTAAGGGGGGAATAAGAAAATGAGCTTAGAAGACAACGTTCGCGCAATTGTGGAAGAGTTGCTTAAAGATATGGAGAAGGGAAAAAATCAGGTTTCTGCCAACTCTTTGTCTCAAACAACTGTACCAATTTTGGACGAATGTCAGATCACGGATTTAGCGGAAATTGACTTGCAGCGTTATTTACAAGTTCCAAATCCCGTTAATAAGGCGCTTTACGAAGAGATGAAGCTCTCTACGCCGGCCCGGATTGGCGTTTGGCGCAGCGGACCCCGTCCTCTGACGGATACGTTACTTCGTTTCCGCGCAGATCATGCGGTAGCGCAAGACTCCGTGCTTGGCGAAGTCCCGGAAGAATTTCCGGCGAAGTACCGTATGGTCTCCGTCCAAAGTCTTTGTCAGTCGAAAGATGAATATCTTACGCGACCGGACTTAGGGAGGAAACTTGATGCAGAAAATTTAGAGGTTCTTAACAAAGGATGTCAAAAAGGAGCCATGGTCCAAATCATTGTTTCCGATGGGCTCTCTAGTAAAGCGGTTGAAGCGAACATCCCTAACCTCCTTCCAGCCTTAACCCAGGGCCTCGAGGGCATGGGAGTGAAACTAGGAACAACGATTTTTGTTCGGCATGGTCGGGTTGCCGCGATGGACATAATTGGCGAAACCCTGAAACCAGAGGTTGCCGTAATTCTAATCGGAGAAAGACCAGGTCTGGGAACCGCTGAAAGCATGAGTGCTTATATCGGATATAATCCAAGACTCGGTATGGTCGAAAGCGAGCGAACTGTGATCAGTAATATCCATAAAGGTGGGACCCCTGCGGCGGAAGCGGGCGCTCATTTATCAAGCTTGATCAAAAAAATCCTTGAGGTCAAGGCATCAGGTATGAAGCTAGAGTAAATGGCTAAAAAGAGTAAGTGAAAGGAGACTAACATAATGGCAATAAGAGATGATTTGGTCGCGTTAGGAATGGTAGAGACCCGAGGGATCGTAGGAGCAATCGAGGCGGCCGACGCGATGGTCAAAGCAGCCAATGTCACGTTGATCGGCAAAGTAAAAGTAGGAGGCGCCTTAGTTACCGTAATGGTAAGAGGAGACGTCGGAGCCGTCAAAGCCGCTGTCGATGCAGGCGCAGCAGCAGCAGAACGAGTGGGGGAACTGATGAGTTGTCACGTCATACCACGACCCCATCCAGAACTAGAAGCGATCTTACCAAAGCTCCCAGTATACGTGGAAGAAAAACCAAAAACTAAAAGCGCAGAAACCACGAAATAAACCGTCCGGACAAAAGCGAAAGCATCCGGCGTTATAAGGAGGGTAACCATGATAGAACCCATTAAGCCAAAGGTTTTAGCCGTTAGATTAATCGCCAATGTCGCACCGGACTTGGCCGAGAAATTGGGCCTTAATAAATATCAACGGTCCATCGGAATGATCACCGCCGACATCGATGATTCAACGTACGTCGCCTTAGATGAAGCCACCAAAAAGGCAGAAGTAGAAGTCGTGTATGCCAAAAGCTTCTATTGCGGAGCAGCCCGAGCCTCAGGCCCGTTATCAGGAGAAATCATCGGAATATTAGCAGGACCCAATCCAGCTGAAGTGCGAGCAGGCATGGACGCATGTATCGACCACTTGGAAAATGATTGTTATTTCTACACCTGTGATGGCGGAAAAACAGCCTGGTTTCCCCACACCGTATCGCGAACGGGAAGTTACCTCTCAAAGATCGCCGGAATAGAAGAAGGCCAGCCACTCGCTTACCTAATTGCGCCTCCGATTGAAGCCATGTACGGACTAGACGCCGCCTTAAAAGCAGCGGAAGTCACCATGAAAGCCTTTTACGGACCCCCAACCGAAACCAACTTTGGTGGCGGCTTACTCACTGGCTCGCAAAGCGCCTGTAAATCAGCGTGTGAAGCGTTCCAGCGCTCCGTCATCGATGTCGTAGAAAACGGCCTAAAATACTAGAAGAATTGGAGGTGCAGCTGAATAATGGAACTTGATCGAGACTTGTGTTCCTTACAAGAAGCAAGGAATTTAGTGAAAGCTGCCCGCAAAGCCCAAGAAACCCTGAGAAACTTCACACAAGAACAAGTGGATCATATCATCGACATGATGCGTGAGGCCGGAGAAGCCAATGCGGCAAAGTTAGCCATGATGGCTGTATCAGAAACGGGCATGGGAAATTATGCAGACAAATGCTTTAAAAACTATTTTGCATCCCGGACAGTATACGAATTCATCAAGCCGATGAAAACTGTCGGAATCATTCGAGAAGATAAAGAACACAAAATTTGGGAAATAGCAGAGCCAGTCGGCGTGATCGCCGGGATCGTCCCGACCACGAATCCGACCTCAACCGTCATCTATAAAGCCATGATCGCCCTGAAATCTCGCAACGCGATTGTGTTTTCCCCGCACCCAACGGCGGTGCGCAGTACGAATGAAGCCGCAAAAATCATGCATCAAGCAGCCGTTGCAGCCGGCGCACCCGAAGGCGTCATAGGCTGTATCATGAATGTTTCAATGGGAGCCACCACAGAACTCATGAAACATCCAAGTGTCGCCATGATCTTAGCCACCGGCGGAAGCGCCTTAGTGAAAGCAGCGTATAGCAGTGGAAAACCAGCCCTCGGCGTAGGCCCAGGAAATGTGCCCGCCTTTGTGGAACGAAGTGCTGATTTAGCCAAGGCCGCAGAATACATCGTTATGGGTAAGACCTTTGACAATGGCACCATTTGCGCCTCAGAACAAGCCATCGTGGCAGAAGAATGCATAGCAGAAGAACTCATAACCCACCTCAAACGTCGTGGTGCCTACTTCCTTGATCCCGATGAAGTCAAAAAAGTATCCTCCGTTGTTATGTTGGGAAAAGGCGGCGTCAACCCAAAAGTCGTGGGCAAAGACGCTAAATTCATCGCCCAACTCGCCGGAATCTCCATACCAGAGCGAACGTTATGTCTCGTAGCCCCCTTAACAGGCGTCGGTCCCCAGTGGCCCTTGTCCTATGAGAAACTAACAACCGTCCTAGGATTCTACCGAGTCTCAGATTGGCATGAAGGCTGCGAACGCTGCCTACAGCTCCTAGAAGCCGGTGGAATCGGCCATAGTTTAGCCATCCACAGCAATAATGAAGAGCTTATACGAGAATTCGCCCTTAAAAAACCCGTCAATAGAATCCTCGTCAACACACCCGCCGCGATGGGCGGAGTCGGAGCGACAACCGGCTTATCCCCTTCTTTCACTTTAGGCTGCGGAACTTGGGCAGGCTCAAGTGTCTCAGAAAATGTCACACCCCTGCATTTGATCAACATCAAAAGAGTGGCCTGGCATCTAGGAATTCCTGAGCGTAAACCGGTGGAACCTATTAAAGCTGAGGGAACAGGCGAAAACGTCCAGAACCAAAACCAACCCGCCGATGCACAATTGGTTCAAGAAATCGTTAAACAAGTCATGAAGCACATGAATAGCATTAAATGCTAAAGTAACTTAGGATTAAGGATTAAGACCTTGATCAACCAACTAACCATTAAGCAAAATTACCGAACAACGGTAAAATTAAGGAGGGAACTAACCATGGCACAAGATCGAAGAGTCATAGCCCTTGGACTGATAGAAACCAAAGGATTAATCCCAGCGATTGAAGCAGCAGATCAAATGTTAAAAGCGGCCAATGTAACCCTTAGTGGAAAAGAACACGTCTCCGGAGGCTATGTTTCAGTGATGGTTCGTGGAGATGTCGGAGCCGTGAAAGCAGCCGTAGACGCAGGTGCAGCAGCAGCCCAAAGAGTGGGAGAACTTCTCAGTGTTCACGTCATACCACGACCCCATAAAGACGTCGAGTACATTTTGCCAGTAGGGGATAATAAAAACTACGGTGAATAAAGAAAATTTGGCTTCTGCCAGCCTTCAGGCGTAGGCGTTTTAATTTTTGATGGGTGAAACACGCTGCGTCTTACCCTTGGAGAAGAGGTGAGAACTTGATCGTTACAGAGTATGAATTAAGAGCCAATTGGTATAAAACAAAGGAAACAGTGATCATGTTACCGCCAGGAAGCGTGATCACACCGTCAGCCAGAGACTTTATACGGTCCAAGGGGATCGATGTCCAAATCGAAGGAAACGGAATTTTAGACATTAACAAAACCACATTTTCCAATTCCCAGCAAACCGCGATACGGCATAAACCTTTTGAAGAAAAAGTAAACGCCCCTCGAGAAAGCAGAGAAAGTCAAAGTTCCTCTAGCATCAAACCCGAACACATGACGCATCTACATCAAGGCGGCTTAGTCACAAAAACACACCCCGTGATCGCTTACCGAGGACAACTTGATCTGTTTCAGTGTGAACTCGTCGAGGCGCAAGTATACTTTGAGCAGATGGGCGAAGACGAATTAATTCTAAAATTAGAAGAGATCGCCTCCTTCGCCAGAGACCTCATGGTCAATGAAGTGAAAGCTTTGCCGTTTGAATGGGTTACCCTGATAGGACTGACGCCAGAAGAACTACGGGAACGCTCACATTATCCCAATAAATACTTTGGTGTTGACCATACGCCGTTAAGTTATAGGCACGGTTTAGTTGTAGCAAAACTCCAGCATCTGAGAGCAAAGTCACGGGAAGTCGAACTCTACGGCAACCGAGCCTTCACCAATGAATGCGGGGAATGCACCAGAACGGACCTGATACAGGCCTTAAACCGACTCTCCAGTGCCTTTTACATTCTCGCCTGTGAAGAACGCGGTCGGAAGAACGCGGCAAAGTTGGAGAAACCATCCAAGCCAGAGAAAATAATTCCCATAGGCGTGTCAAATCGGCATATTCATCTAGCAAAGGACGACTTAGCGGCCTTGTTTGGGGAAAACTATGCTTTGACCTTCCAAAAAGAACTTACCCAACCGGGCCAGTTCGCAGCGAAAGAAACCGTCACCTTAGTGGGCCCGAAAGGAACGCTGGAAAAGGTACGCATCTTGGGACCTTTGAGAAAAAATACCCAAGCAGAAATCAGCACAACGGATTGTTACAAGCTGGGAATCAAGCCCGTCATCCGAGATTCTGGGAAACATGAAGGAACCCCTGGCCTGAAGATTATAGGACCAAAGGGTATCGTTGAGTTACGATCGGGTGTGATGGTGGCGAGTCGGCATATCCACTTAAACCTCGAGCAAGCCTCTGAGTGGTCCGTGAAAGATGGGGATAAAGTGCGCGTAGAAATACAAAGCCAACGCCCCGTAATCTTTGAAGATGTGTTGATTCGAGCCAATGAACAATGCCAAAAGGAGATGCACCTTGATTTAGATGAAGCCAATGCGGCCCTCATCACCGGACAAACCAAAGGTGTGCTCATGGGGGTATAAACGATGAATGAAGAACTCATCAATCAAATCGTACGACGTATCCTATCTGAACCCACGTTTCAAGGACTGCTCCAAGGAAACAAGGAAGGAAACCTTGAAGCGATCAATGCGGTTAAGCTAGACGCGTTAGTCTTACTGAATTACGTCCCAGACTTTGACAAAGTTTTAACCGCTCTAAAGCTTAGCTACGGAGCAGACTATACGCTAAGTATTATACCCAGTGAACAGGTATTCGCGACAAAACCTACGCTTCCAGAGGGGTTGGCCTGGATAACGCCCAAAGATGCCTTTAGTAAAACAACTTGGCAAAAAATTCTCATCCCCACATGTTCTGCCAATACCTTAGCTAAAGCCGCCTTAGGTATCAGGGATAATCCATTCAGTGAGATGATAGGACGCGGAATGACGCAAGGAATACCGACTACTTTAATGACAGAACATCTAGGATTCACCGCACAAACCCCAAAAGCTTATCATGAACTTTATGAAGGCTATCTACAAACCGTTCAGTCCTACGGAGTCGACGTGTGTAAAACACTTGCAGACGGATGCACCTTGAAGATGGACGCGGGTAGAGTCGCTTCGGTTGACGGGACCGTGTATTCAGCTCAAGGTCCAGCCGTCACGCAAGCCAGTCAGTATCAACCAACTAGGTTTAATGAGAAGAAATCCGGTGTCTGTGAGCAAAATTCGTGCTCACAGGAAGTGATCTGCTACGAAAAGAAATACCTAGCGGATAAAGACGCTTATGGAATTGCTGAAGAAACCATCGTCATAGTGAAACGAAGCACGGTTATCTCACCCCTAGCCCGAGACACTTTGAAGAGTCGACGAATTGAATTACGGCAAGAGACGGAGGGCGGAAGATTATGATTTTAGCCCGCGTCATAGGCAATGTATGGTCCACGCGTAAAGAAGAATCCTTACGTGGCCTAAAGTTTTTAGTCGTCCAACCGGTGACACTCTCTTACAACGAAGACGGTTCAGCCAAACTCACGGAATTTGGAAATTCAATCATCGCAGCCGATCAAATCGGAGCAGGAGAAGACGAAATCGTCATGGTTGCTAGCGGATCCTCGGCAAGACAAGGACTCGCCAATCACAGCATCCCCATCGATGCCACCATCGTGGGCATCATCGATAAAGAAACGTTTGAAGCGTAAGCTAAAGTAGGTGAAAAGTTTGAACGGTGAAAAAATGAACGGTTTGACGATCAGTGCGAAAGTTCAGGAAGCAGGGGTCGTGGGAGCAGGCGGCGCAGGATTTCCGACGCATATTAAGCTCTCAGCGCAAGCAGAGATTGTGATTGTCAATGGGGCAGAATGCGAGCCCTTGCTGAAAACAGACCAACAACTGGCAGCATTGTATCCCCAGCAACTCATCAAAGGCTTAACCTTAGCGATGGAAGCAACCGGCGCCAAACAAGGCATCATCGCGTTGAAGGCCAAGTATAAAGAAGCCATTGTGGCCTTAGAACCCTACTTAACAGAGCAATTGCAGATTTCAATTATGCCAGATACTTATCCCGCCGGAGATGAAGTCATCACAATCTGGCTAACCACAGGGCGACGCGTTCCCGCAGGCAAAATCCCCATAGAGATCGGTGTGGTCGTTAATAACGTTCAAACCCTGCTCAATGTAGCGAAAGCCTGTGAGGGAGAACCCGTCACCACGCGAACCCTCACCGTCACCGGAGCCGTAAAAAATCCCATCACGGTCACCGTGCCAATCGGTACCTCACTGCGAGAAGTCCTAGAACTTGCCGGTGGAGGTGCTGAAGATCTTGTGTATATCAATGGAGGGCCCATGATGGGGAAAGTCATCACGGATCTAAACGATCCCGTGACTAAGACCACAGGCGGACTCATTGCCCTGCCGAAGGATCACTGTCTGATTCAAAGAAAAAACAGAACCTTAGAAAACATTTTGCGCATCGCCAAAACAGTCTGTGAACAGTGCAGCTTCTGTACAGAACTCTGTCCCAGACACATGATTGGCCACGAATTATCGCCGCACCTGCTCATCCGCGCGGTGAACTACAAAAACCTTGGAAAAGCCTCGATGTTGACAAGTGCCCTGACCTGTTCAGAGTGTGGCGTGTGTGAAGCCTATGCTTGTTCAGTGGGAATTTCACCGCTCAGAGTAAATCTTGTCTTGAAGGCAGAGTTACGAGCTAAGGGCGTTAAATACCAAGGAGAACTCGGAAAGGTTGACCCGATGGCAAAGCATCGTTTAATACCGACGGACCGTTTAATCGAACGACTAAACCTGCGCTCGTGGTACAGAGAAGCGCCTTTATCTCTTGAAACCTATGTGCCTAATGAGGTCACACTAAAGCTTCAACAGCATATTGGGGCACCTGCCATAGCCTTAGTGAAGGTAGGAGACGTCGTACACCTTGGCCAAGTCGTGGGAGAAATTCCAGAAGGTGCCTTAGGTGCTCGAGTCCATTCTAGTCTCGACGGAACCGTGACACAGGTCACGCCCCAAACGATCACAATACGGAAAGGGGGTGCTGCAAAGTGATTCATGCCATAGGACTCGTCGAGTTTACCAGCATAGCACAAGGCATCGAATGCGCCGATATCATGGCCAAAACAGCGGATGTTCAGATTTTGGTGGCGAAAACCACCTGCCCAGGAAAATATATCGTCTTAGTCAGCGGAGATGTGTCGTCGATTGAGCAATCGGTGAACGCCGGCATAGAACTAGGCGCTGAGACCGTCGTGGATTCGTTCGTGATTCCCAATGTCCATCCCTCAATCTTACCGGCCATCAGTGGCGTCAATACGCTAAAAGATATCAAAGCCCTCGGAATTATAGAAACGTACAGCGTCGCCTCCTTGATCCAGGCAGCAGATGCAGCGGTAAAAGCAGGCGATGTGGAGCCCTTACTTCTTCATCTGGCCTTTGGAATTGGCGGGAAGAGTTATACGATCCTCACGGGAGAAGTCGCCTCCGTGAAAGCAGCGGTAGAAACCGGAAGTGCGCTCGCAAGTGCGAAAGGACTCCTCATTCGACAAGTTGTCATACCGCGTCCAGCGAAACAATTAATCGAAAGTTTGATGTAAGGAGGTGTAACGATGGGACGATTTATTTCAGCCACCGTATTGCGTGAAATGGCCAAAACGGATAAGGATATTATTTTAGAAGAAAATAGTATCCTGACACCTTCCGCGAAAGATTTAGCCAAAGAGTTAGGAATTACGATTACCAAAGGACAACATGAAATCGTCAGTCAGAGCGTGAAGAGTCAATCGGCAGGGCAACCAGTCAATCATCTAAACGAACGACAAGTAACGTCTGGCGTTACAGGCCTAGGAATACAAAAAGATGACCTTAAAAAAACCGTGCAGAAAATTATCAGTGAGGTCTTAAAACCTGCCTGTGAGAATCCCAACGCAACTCATGTGGTGGGTAAAGATGTGGTGATAAAGCCCTTTCCAGAAGCTCCTCCAGGGCAAAAGGTAGGACTCGTTGATGTCACCGATGCACGGGTTGCGAACCTGGCCTCCGGCTTTATGACGTTTGACCACGCCAGATTACCCTGGTTTCTAGACTACGATGAAGTGGATTACGTCATAGAAGGTGAATTTGTTCTAGAGGTTGACGGAAAAGTATTCCACGCAGTAGCAGGCGATGTGGTTTCTATCCCTAAGGGAAGCAAGGTTGTCTTTTCTTCACCAACGTTTTGCAAGGTGTTTTATGCAACCTATCCTGCCAACTGGGC
>DHWG01000090.1:13545-14439 GCA_002413075.1 Desulfosporosinus sp. UBA5188
GCAACCTATCCTGCCAACTGGGCTGATTTCTGCGAATAGGGATTATAGTAGGATATGTTTAAACCACTGATATGTACGACTTTTCTTTAGGTGGTTTAAGGGCTGGTATAAATTAAAGGGTTTTCGAATAGGTATTGTACTTAAATGCCCCAACAAATTATTTGATGGGGCATTTATATATTTGTTGAATTGGTAAACATATATATAAGTCATAAACCTTTCCGGACCAAACAAAACCAAACTTATACAACTTAAAACAAACAATTTAACTTTCCGAACGAGTCATGTGGTATTATGTCCATAGTACCAATTTTATAGGGGAAGAACCTATGGACAGTTGTGTATAGGTGACTGCGTCCCACTTAAGTAAAAGGAGAGCTGTAAATGAAAAATATAGAGACGTTAGACGATGCTCAATATTTTATTGACAACTTTAGAAAGATAGGTAAAGAATCTCCAGCCTCGTATGGTATTCAGTACTGGATCTATGAACGTCATCTGCCTGGAGAAGATGGTTGTTTAGTGGTCGACGATATGCCTGTAAATCTTACAATAGATAAGCAGGATAAAATTACTAGATACTGTTTTACTCATGATGTTGGCAGAGATGTAAAAGAATATGTCCCTTTGACGGTTCAAGATATATTCAAGGACCGGAAGTATATTAATTACGCGTTAAGTGGTTTAGTGAAAGAAAAATGAAATATAAAAAGGGCTGAAATCTTCTTATAATGTAAGAAGATTTCAGCCCTTTTTGTCATTAAAAGTAACGTTTTTATATTCAAATATGATGTCAATATAAATCTGTTTAATATATGTTTATTGATTGACTTATCTATTAATAATTAGTATAATAACAAATAACATATCGTGCGTTTTTACACATATTATTAT
>DHWG01000130.1:0-19402 GCA_002413075.1 Desulfosporosinus sp. UBA5188
AGTAAGTAAGTAAGTAAGTAAGTTAATTAATTGATGAATGCCCCTTAAAGTAGCAATCAAGCAATAGATCAATGAGGCCTGAATAAAGTTCAGGCCTCATTTAGTGAATCTAAAGTGAATCCAGTCTTTAGACATTGAACTACGAATCACGAACCACGAATAAAGGGGACGCTTTTTTATGTTTGGAAAAAGGATACGCCATATTAAACGCTATCGTGATGTTGCTAAGGTCCTAACTCGCCACGGATTTGGTTTCTTTGTGGAAGAGATGGGTCTTTTACATATGCTTTCCCTGCCCAAACGGCTCTTCACGGACACCGAGAAAATTGATCCTATGACGGTGGGGGCACGAATTCGACGGGTCATTGAGGAGCTTGGTCCTACTTATGTTAAGATTGGGCAGATAGCGAGCACTCGTGCGGATATTATTCCAGAAGAGATCCTGAAGGAGCTGGAAAAACTTCAAGATGATGTTGCTTCATTTTCCTTTGAACAAGTCACTACGATTATTGAAGAGGAACTGGGCTCGCCTTTGAACGAAATTTTTTCATGGATTGATGAAGATGCAATTGCTGCAGCTTCCATTGGTCAGGTCCATCGGGCGCAGTTGCGGACCGGTGAGTTGGTTGCGGTAAAGGTGCAGCGCCCTCAGATCAAAGCCATGATCGAAACTGATTTAGAAATTCTGCTTGATTTGGCGACTTTGGCGGAACATCGTATGGAACGAATGGAACGTCTTCAATTGCGAGATGTTGTTGAGGAGTTTGCCAAGTCGCTGCGTAATGAACTGGATTATAGCATTGAGGCTAGAAATGCTGAGAAAATCGCCAAACAATTTAAGAAGGATCCGATGATTCATATTCCTGAAATTTATTGGGATTACTCGACTCGAACGGTTCTTACCATGGAATTTGTGGAAGGGTTGAAACTCACTCAGTTTGAGGAGATTGAGAAAAAGGGGTATGACCGAAAAGCCATAGCAGAACACCTGGTTCAGGCGCTCTTTCATCAGGTGTTAATCGAGGGCTTTTTCCATGCTGACCCTCATCCAGGGAATATCTTCTTATTACGCGAGGGTGTCATCTCGTTTATCGATTTTGGCATGGTCGGAAGGCTTACTTCAGATATGAAGCAAAACTTTGCGTCCATGGTCATTGCAATGATGCGCCAGAATACAGAGAGTATGATTAAAGCAGTCTTGCGAATCGGGATCGTCCCGGATGAAGTCAATCTACCGCTTCTGACGAGCGATGTGGACGAGTTACGGGAAATGTACGTGGATGTCCCAATGAGTCGGATTAGTCTAGGAGAGGCGATTAGTAATCTATTTAAAGTCGCGTTTCGGCATCGAATCCGCATTCCCTCAGATTTTACCTTACTAGCAAAATGTTTACTGACCCTGGAAGGGATCGTAGAAAAACTTGATCCGCAACTGAGCATGATGGATATGGCGGAACCGTTTGGTGTTCGACTGCTTAAGGAACGCTATCGACCCAGCACGATTGCGGAAAGGATATGGCACAATCTCACAGATTATAGTGATCTTTTGGTGGATCTTCCTAAACAAATGAAGGATTTAATGGGTAACTTAGTCAAAGGCCGGATTCGCTTAGAAGTCAGTGTTCCAGAACTTGATATTTTCTTAAGGAAATTAGACCGTATTACGAATCAAATTTCCTTTAGTATTGTTTTGCTCGCGTTTAGTATCGTTATGGCAGGGGTTGTTATAGCCTCGGCTTTGGGTAACCAGCCCATTTTACTTTGGCATATTCCAGCCATTGAAGTAGGGTTTTCGATGGCTGCCCTCATGTTGCTTTGGTTGTTTATCTCAATATTTAGATCTGGGAAGTTTTAGTTTGGGATTCTTGGGGAAACCTATTCGTGAGGTGAATAAAAATGTCGTTAGAATTCATTCCCACTCGCGTATTTTACGAGCCAGGTGCCCTTGATTATCCCTTAGGTAAAACCTTAGTTGAGCGTTTCAAATATATGGGGATAACCATGAGTCCCACGACTTCCCATAACAGGATTACGGGGATTCCAGGTAATACAGCAACCGCCCAATATCGTGAAGCTAAGAGGACGTTGGTGATCGGAGTACGTCGCAGTAAGACGTTTCAATCGTGTAAGCCGTCTGCCCATTACCAGTTGCCGCTGGTCACGAGTTGCCCCGGCATGTGTGAATATTGTTATTTGGCCACAACGTTAGGAAAAAAACCCTATGTGCGGATTTATGTTAATCTAGACGAGATCTTAGGTATCGCTTCAAACCTAATTAAGGAACGACTTCCAGAGATGACTCAGTTTGAAGGCGCTGCAACCTCAGATCCAATTCCGGTGGAGCGATATACTGGGGCCTTAAAGCAGACCATTGAATTTTTCGGACGCGAGCCGAACGGCCGTTTCCATCCATTAGGCTTTATTATTGCCCCCATTTTTCGGTTTGAAGGATGGCAAGAAGCGTATCGACAGCTCATGGAGCGCTCAGCGGAAGAATTAGTCAAAAGGGCACCGTCCGGTTGGTCGTCAGAGCAGTTAACGCTTGAATTTATTTCGCATCGCTTTACTTCGAAAGCTAAAGCGACTATTTTAGAAGTTTTTCCGAACTCCTCCTTACCCATGGTAGAGGATGAGCGAAAGTTCAAATACGGGCAGTTTGGTTATGGGAAATATATCTACCAACCGGAAGAGATGCAGGAAATGAAAGAGTTTTTTCAAGACCAAGCCAAGCGTTATTTCCCCTTAGCCCAGGTTGAGTATTTTATTTAATCGTATGGGCATAGTCCCTATACTGAAGCTGTAAAACAGAGAAGTTGTTGGCCTATGAGGCCAACAACTTCTCTGTTTTGTACTTTATCCTAGGATTGGGACATTAGGTTCATTGTACCAAATGGAGATGACCGTAGCAGTTCCGGTGCTCTGGGTGATGTTAACCACCTTGAGCCAGCTGTTGTCCTCTAACCATTGATTAATGGTTTTATCTAAAATTCTAGAATCAGGGGAACTGAAAATCTTGACCTTCATGATTGCGCGTCCTTTCTGTTGCTTTTGTTTTATCTATAATCATACGTGAGTGATAAGGATTGTCAAGATATCATCCAGATATCATCCAGCCTTATAAAGCGAATTCAGTTCGTTAAGGGTTGCATCAGCAGAGGTCTTTGGTAATACATTTCGCTTAAATAAATAATTCTGAAATTATATACTATTTAGTTTAATTGATGATATAATAATAAAAATGAATGAGTATTCATTCAACTTATCGTCTAAGGGGTTGTTGATTCATGGACACACAGCGCGAGGGTAAATTTGAACGAATTCTTGATGGCGCAATTAATGCATTTGCAGAATCAGGATTTCACCAATGCCCGGTATCTAGAATTGCCCAATTGGCAGGAGTCGCTGAAGGAACGATCTATTTATACTTTAAAAACAAAGAGGAAGTCCTTATAAGGATTTTTCAGGAACGAATGGGTGCCTTCACCGCCAAAATGCGTCTTGAGCTAGCGCGAGAAGAAACGATAGAAGCGCACTTGCGGACGATCGTTAGAACACACTTTTCCTATATGGAACAAAATCGGTCGCTGGCTATTGTAACTCAACTTGAGCTTAGGCAGTCTAATCCGCGTATTCGTCTAGCCATTAGCGGTCCTTTATTGGAGTATTACCATCTCATTGAGGGGGTGATCAAGCAAGGAATAGAGCACGAAGAAGTTCCCCAAACTGATCTACGGGTAGCTCGTCAAATGATTTTTGGGGCACTAGATGCGGCCACAACCGATTGGGTGATGGCGCGTAACCCATGGACACTGGTGAGTGGTGTTGAGCCAATGGTGACGTTATTTGAAGGCGCACTTCGGTTAAATAGACCGAACTAGATAAGTTGAGGTGCCGATGAACAGAAAACGAACATTGATGATCACACATCGAACTACGAAGATGGAGGAGGTAATTTAAGTGGAATTAGAATTAGAATTGCGTGGAGGAGGGTTTTTACTAGCTGAAGTTTCTCCAGAGCAAGTATACGTCCGTGAAGAATTAAATGAAGAACATATGCAACTCAAACAAATGGCCCATAATTTCATGGTAAAAGAAGTCGCTCCGAAGATTGAGCAAATGGAGGCGCAAGAAGAAGGTGTCGTTCGAGAGTTTATGCGTCAGGCTGGAGAATTGGGATTGCTAGGGCTCGAAGTTCCTGAAGAATTCGGTGGGCTTGCCTTAGACAAGGCCGCGACTGTTGTGGTGGGTGAAGAGGTTCCAATAGGGGGATCGTTTGCAGTTGCTTATGCTGCTCATACTGGTATTGGCACTTTGCCGATCGTATATTTTGGTACTCCTGAGCAAAAGGCCAAATATCTTCCGGGTCTCGCTAACGGTGAAAAAGTCGCCGCCTATTGCTTGACTGAACCTGGTGCAGGATCCGATGCTTTGGGTGCGAAATCCACAGCTGTTCTTAATGAAGCGGGAACCCATTATTGTCTGAATGGAACAAAACAGTTTATTACCAATGCGGGTTTTGCCGATATTTTCCTCGTCTATGCCAAAGTTGACGGAAAAATGACCAATTTCATTATTGAACGTGAAACTCCGGGTCTGTCATTTGGGCCGGAAGAGAAGAAAATGGGGATTAAAGGGTCTTCTACGCGTCAAGTCATCTTAGAAGATGTCTTGGTGCCTGTTGAAAACGTGGTAGGAGAAATCGGACGTGGGCACGTTGTTGCCTTCAATATCTTAAACGTTGGGCGTTTCAAACTGGCTGCTGGCGCCATCGGAAGTATCCAAGTTGTCTTGGAGACCGCTTTAAAGTATGCCTCAGAGCGTAAGCAATTCGGAGTTGCTCTCAACACGTTTGGAGCGATTCAAAATAAGATTGCCCAAATTGCCACCAAGACATATATGGCTGAGAGCATTGTTTATCGGACAGCTGGTCTTATGGAAAATGGCTTCCATGGCCTTGATTTAACCGTGAATTGCAGTAAAGAAGCTGGTAAGGCTTTAGAAGAGTACGCTATTGAATGTTCTCTCAATAAAGTGTTTGCCTCTGAAGTCTTAGATTTTGCCGTGGATGAAGGGGTTCAGATTCATGGCGGTTACGGATTTATTAAGGAATATCCGATTGAACGTATGTATCGGGATTCCCGCATAAATCGCTTATTTGAGGGAACGAATGAGATCAACCGATTACTTGTTCCGTTAACGCTTCTGAAACGAGCTATGTCTGGTGAACTTCCGTTGTTAGAAGCGGCTAAGGCGGTAAGCAAGGATCTAGTGTCCGCTGGGATGAGTGATGGAGAAGGATTAGCAGGACTCAACCAAATGACGCAGAAGGCCAAGAAATTATGCTTAATGGCCGCAGGGCTTGCCGCTCAAAACTTGGGCATGGGTTTGAAAGACAATCAATATGTCTTAACCGGATTGGCTGAAATGGTCCTTCAAGTCTACGCCATGGAAAGTGGTGTTCTACGGGCTCAGAAGGTTCAAACACTAGACGTTGCCGACGAGCATAAAGAGTTTGTCGAGAAGACGGCAACACTAGGAGCGTTCGAAGCGTTTATTATTCTCGAGCAACAAGCTAAAGAGGTTCTTTGTGCTATAGAGAAAGGGGATTCTCTCAGTACCGTGTTGGCTGGTATGCGTAAACTAGTCCGTCGCCCAAATGTGGATATGATTGGAATGCGCCAGGAAATAGCCAAATATGTCATTGAGAAGGGATACTATCCAAATCACTAAGATTCGTACTTCAAACAAAGGGGTCTTTTTGAAAGACCCCTTTGTTGTGCATTCTACTATTAATTTCGAGTGCAGTTATCAAGGATTTATAACTGATAATGCGACTCATTTCACGGGGTGCATTGATCACAGAGGACGGAAAATATTTTTGCGTTTTCTTCTCCAGCAAAAAACATTAGTTTGTGACAGCGCTCACAAACAACACGATAGGAATAAGACGGTGTGTTTTCATTTGCGTTAAGTTCCTTAAGAGTTGTATTCATGGTCATCCTCCTGACGGCATAATTTACACATCTAAATTATAAACTAATTTAATTCATCTTATGCATTGTACTCTTTTTTTCTCAAATCAGATACAAGACACCATTAAAAGACTGTTTCCCTTTATTGAGGAAACAGTCTTTTAATGGTGTCCCTTGATTCACTGCGAACATGTTCTGGCATATATTTTGCATATAAAAATTATTATGTGCAAAAGTAAGAGGCACAAGCTGGACCTTAAGGACCACAAAGAGGATCTCTGACCAGTTCGTAAGATCTGCAGTAAGAGGGAGGCGGAGTTTATATGATAGGAAAAGAATTTATTGGTCGTGAGAGTGAGTCTGTCGTCTTGAAAATTAAGCTTGAGGAAGTACGTAGGCTTGCCGAAGCCATAGGAATTCCGTTTAATGGTGAGGTACCATTAACTTATGTAGGAACGTTGCTCCAGGCCAACATTTCAGGGTTTGAACTGACCAATTCTGGGGTGATTCACGGAGAACAGAAAATAACCTACCAACGTCCCCTCTCGGTGGGGGATAGCCTTACTTATAAGCGGCGCATCAAGGATGTCTATGAACTCACCAGCAAGTCTGGAAAGAAAAGGCTTGTAGTACTCGATACAACTGGTTATGATCTGGCAGGGGAATTAGTTTTTTTCAGTAGTTCCACGTTAATCACCCCGGTTAAGGAGGATGGACAATGAAGTGGCTGTCTAATTATCAGGTCTCTGAGCGACTTCCTATCCGAGAGTGGATTCCCAGCCAAGTGCAAATTCGGCAGTATGCTGAAGCTTCTGGAGATTTTAATCCTATTCACCTTGATGACAACTACGCGCGCCAAGTTGGTCTAGGTGGCATGATTGCGCATGGCATGCTAACTATGGCTCAAATGACAGCAATGCTAACGGAATGGATCGGCAAAGAGGGGAGAGTCAGTAAGCTCGATGTTCGTTTTGTGCAGGTAGTTCGCCCTGGGGACAAGATAACCTTCTGCGGTTCTATTAGAGATCGTTCGGGAAACATTATAGTATGCGATGTGGAGGCCTGTAATGATCAAAAGGAAAAAGTTTTAGTGGGTTTGGCACACATAATTCGAAAATAGGTAGAGAATGTAGAACTTCCCCCTAACACAAGAAAAATATCTTAAAATAAGGTATTTCTCTTGTGTTAGGGGTATTTAGTATAATATTGTGAATTGTTATTAAAAACAGACTTTCGTATTTACTTCCAATAGGTTGAACCTGTATAATATTACAAATGATCAAAATGGGGGATTAACATGAGTGACGGAGCCCATGCTGTAATAACGAATGCTTTTCCACGTTGGGATCGAAAACTGTTATTTAAAATCCTCAATAATATTCATGATGTGGTCATGGTTATGGATTGCGATACGACAATTGTCTATGCTAACGAGGCTTATGCGAAGATTTTAGGAGTTCCAGTAGCAAAAGTTCTAGGACGCAGGCTAGATGAAATTGAACCCAAAGCTGCGGCAATTAACGTATTGCGTACGGGAATGCCATACCAAATTGGCGGGGACTATTTAGAATCTCTGGGTATCGATGTGGTAGGAAGTGCATTTCTTTTATACGAGGGCAACAGTATCATTGGCTGTGTTTCAATCTTTAAAAATATTACTGACGTCGTAGAACTAAATCGTGAGTTACAGCAGACTAAGGGGGTTGCTGATTATTTGAAAGAGCAGTTAGAACAATGGGAACATCTACCCCTGTCTTTCAAGGAGTATGTGGGACAAAATAGTCGGGTGAAGGAAACCTTAATTTTAGCTGCTAAAGTAGCACGAACAGATAGCACTGTGTTAATCCTTGGCGAAAGTGGGGTTGGCAAAGAGGTATTAGCGAGGGCCGTTCATAATAGTAGTCGTCGTAAGGAGATGCCTATGATCAAGGTGAACTGTGCAGCAATGCCTGAAGAATTAATAGAGAGTGAACTGTTCGGGTATGAAGATGGAGCGTTTACGGGGGCTAAAAAGGGAGGTAAACTAGGTAAGTTTGAACTGGCCCATAGCGGTACTATTTTCTTGGATGAAATTGGGGATATGAGCCTCACTATGCAAGCTAAGTTGTTACGTGTATTGCAAGAAAAGGAGTTTGAAAGGGTGGGTGGTTGTAAGACAGTCAAAGTCGATATTCGAGTGATTGCGGCGACCAACCGAGATCTAGAATCCATGATCGAAAAAGGTACCTTTAGGCTTGATCTGTACTACCGGCTAAATATCGTGCCACTCATACTGACTCCGCTACGCGAGCGTAAAGATGATTTATTGGCACTTGCTAAGACATTTCTTAATCAGTTCTCGCGAGAAGTAGGTCATGAGCTAATACTCTCTTCAAAAGTGGTCAGTTTTTTTCATGAGTATGACTGGCCCGGTAACATACGTGAGCTGCAGAATGTCTTAGAATATGCAAGTATAGTTTGTGGTGGCAGTACTATAGGAATGCAGCACTTGCCTGTGCGTATAATTCCAACAGACGCTGACGCTGCTAACGTAGAATGTAAGGATAAGCCTTACGCTGCAAAGGAGATCCTCGCTAGGATGGAAAAGGAACTGATTTTATCGGCTTTGGAGACATATAATAACAACCGTACTAAGGCTATGAAGGCTTTGGGGTTTTCTAGACGGGTGTTTTACGATAAGTTACTCCGATACGATATAGAATAGCAAATGACTGTGCGCTTTACGCACTAATTCTAAAATATATGCGTGAGTGTGTACCTAATTCCATACATATGAAAAACCCTCTGTGGGCTGGTTTACCAGACAGGAGGGTCTTTTTATGAAGCGTAAAGTTGGCACAAAATTTGCATTAAATAAATGTATCAGACTATTCTAATTAAACAAAACCTTTAGATTACTCTTAAAGGAGGATGGCTATGAGAACAAGAGCTCAGTATGTGGAGGGGTTAAGCAAGATGAAAAAGAACCTCTACTTTAATGGTGGAATGATTGATCGGTTAGATCCACTACAAGAAGGTGCCCTTAACGTCATGGGTTTAACGTTTGATGCGGTTTGGGATGAGGCCAGTAAGGATCTTTGCACAGCTACCTCTCACATCACGGGGGAAACCATCAACCGCTTTAACCACATTCACCAAAACGCAGAGGACTTGCATAAGAAACAAGACATGACTCGTTTCTTAGTGAACAAAGTAGGGCAGTGCATTCAACGCTGTATGGGCATTGACGCTTCCAATGCAATCCACGCAGTGTCTTTCGAAGCTCAGAAGTCCCCAAAAGCTAAGACAACCTACCATGACAACTGGCTTAAGTGGCTAGAACGTTTCCAGAGGGAAGATCTCGTGGCAAGCTGCGCGCAAACTGACGCTAAAGGCGAGCGTTTGAAGCGGCCAGCCGAGCAGGGTGACCCTGATATGTATGTACATGTGGTAGAGGAGCGTAGCGACGGGATCGTGGTCCGCGGCTGCAAAGTGCATATCTCTGAAGCCTCGATATCTGACGAGATCCTAGTAGTGCCGAATCGTGCCCTGCAAAAAGGTGAGGAAGCCTATGCGTTGGCCTTTGCAGTTCCGTCAGACTATGAAGGGGTCAAGCAAATTGTTCACTTCCATAATTATCGCAAGCGCGATACCTATCAGAGGGGGATTGAATACGGCTATACGGACTCTTATGTCATCTTTGATGATTGCTTCATTCCTTGGGAGCGCGTGTTTCTGTGTGGGGAAACTCAACACGGTGGTATGACAGCGCTGCTGTTTGCTTTGTTCCATCGTCATTCCTATTCTGGCTGTAAGCCTGCTATGCTCGACTATGTTATTGGTATGGGTGCCTTGGCGGCAGAAATTAATGGTATTGAAAAGACCCCGCATGTGCGCGAATTGCTGTCCAAACTGATCATGACTGGTGAACTGGGCTACGCGGCTGGCTATACATCGTCCGCACTGAGCAAGCCTGAAGTCTTTATGCCCGGTTTGGGGGTTGTGCCATATGGACCAGGCAGCTATATTCCGAACTCTATTTATGCCAACGTGGGTAGGTGTCTGACCGGTGAGGCTGTGTTCCATGAGCAAGAGATCCTATGCGACATTGCAGGCGGTATGCCAGCTACTTTCCCGTATGAAAATGACCTGACAAATCCTGAAGTAAAAAATCTTTTAGAAAAGTACCTGAACCGAAATCCCAAAATTCCTATTGAAGAACAAATTAAGTTTTGGATGAACTTCATTGATTTTGGCCTCTCCAGCTCTGCAGGCGCTACATTATATGGTGCTTATCATGGCGGTGGCTCTCCCATTATGGAACAGATCGCTATCACCTCGCAGTATGACATGGAGTCCAAGAAGGATATTGTCAGGGCAATCGCAGGAATGAAACCCAGATCGCAAAAGAAATAGCTAAAAGGAGGAACATTTATGGCCAGTAAGTTTATCTACAGTAACCGTGAACACAGATTTATTATCAAAGAATGGTTGGATGGTAAGAAAATCCTCGGATTAAAGCGTTTTCAAGATTCGCTCAGTATAGAGGATGTTGATGGAATACTTGATGAGGCGTTAAAAATGAGTCGAGAAATCGTCGCTCCAACGAATGATGATGGTGATACAATCGGAGCGAAATTTAAGGACGGAAAAGTCACAGTTCCACCTTCTTTTCATAGAGCGTTCAAGTTTATACAAGAAAATGGCTGGGGCTCCAGCAATAGTGACGTTGATGGAGAGGGTATTCTTCCTGAGATATTAAATGAAGCTGTTCGGGAGTATATTATTGCCGCTAATCCATCTATTTCTCCATATGTTGGGTTGTGCGGCGGCGTAGCGTCCGTGATCAAGGAGTTTGGCTCAGCTGAGCAGATCGCTCTCTACACCCCGAAAATGTTTGAGGGAGTTTGGGAAGGCACAATGTGCCTAACAGAACCTGGTGGCGGTTCAGATGTGGGGGATATGACGACCAAGGCCTATCCCACAGACAATCCATTAGTTTACAAAGTTAAAGGGACAAAATCCTTCATTACCGGAGGGGATCATGATCTGACGGAAAATATTATTCACCTAGTGCTAGCTCGAGCGGATGGAGCGGCCGCTGGCACCAAAGGGCTGTCTTTATTCATTGTTCCCAAGGTCTGGGTAAAGGAAGACGGCATCTTGGGAGAATCCAACGATGTTTCGACGGTTGGGATAGAACATAAGTTAGGCCTCAAGGGTTCATCCACGGCTGTGCTTAGCTTTGGGGAAGAAGGTCAGTGTCGAGGCATCTTGTTAGGCAGCCCACCGGATGAAAAAGGGGTTGGGCAGGGCATAGCACAAATGTTTAAGATGATCAATGGTTCACGCTTGGATACTGGGCACAGTGCTCTTGCTGTGGCGACTGTAGCCTATAACAATGCAGTTCATTATGCAAAGGAACGCATTCAGGGCCGCCCTATTCACAATCCCAAAGGGAGTAGGGTGCCGATCATCCAGCATGAAGATGTCCGTCGTATGCTGCTCACCCAGAAGGCTACGCTGGAAGCAATGCGAGCCATGATTTTTAAGGGTTACTACTATTTGGACTTAATCCAATTCGGGGATGATCCTGCAGATATTAGTGCAGCTAAACGTTCCATTGAAGTGATCACTCCGTTGATCAAGGCATATTGCTCTGACCAAGGGTGGTTGATGATTACCGAAGCCATTCAAGTTTTCGCTGGCTACGGCTTTACCGAAGAATACCCAGTGGCGCGTCAAGCCAGGGATGTCAAGATTTATTCCATCTGGGAGGGCACCAATTTCATTCAGTCGATGGACCTTGTCGGTCGCAAGTGGAGTATGGATAAAGGCAGCGTCTTCAAAGATTGGCTGATGGAGATGGCTACATTCGTCCAAACAAACCAACATCATAAAACCTTTGCACGCGAGTTTGAGGTGCTGGGTAAAGCATTATTGGCTTACCAGGAACTTATGGGTACGGTCTTAGGCTACTTTAAAGAAAACATCAGGCTGGTTCCACTGTATAGTACGAGAATTTTGCGGATTACAGCAGAACTCTATGGCGGTTACTTGCTGATGCAACAGGCTTTAGTAGCCCAAGATAAACTGGACCAAGGGAACGCAGACGATGAATTCTATGCGGGTAAACTATGCAGCGCCAAATTTTATATCCTCAATATTGTTCCGGATGTGGCTGCGACTGTTCGGATTATTAAAGAAGCCGACACCTCGGCGATCGACATTCCAGTAGAAGCTTTCTAATAGGGAGTGTGTTCATTTAATGAAAGTGGAAGACATTCGTAAGATTTGTGTCATAGGGGCTGGCAATATGGGGCATCAGATTGCCTTGTCTGCTGCTTTAGCCGGCTATAAGGTCAGCTGTATGGACATTAGCCAAGAGATGTTAAGTAAAGCGGAAAAGTTTGCACGCACATATTTACCAGAGCGGGTTGCTAAAGGGAAAATGACCCAGGAGCAAGCGGATCTGGGCAGGGCAAATATTTCATTTACCCTGAGTTTGGAGGAGGCTGCACATGACGCTGATTTTCTGATCGAGGCAGCCGTCGAAAAGATCAACGTTAAACGGAAGCTCTTCGCGGATTTAGACCGAATTGCTCCTCCTCATGCGATTTTGGCCACGAACAGTTCCTTTATTGTCAGTTCGAAGATTGCTGATGCCACGAAGCGACCGGATAAAGTGTGCAATATGCACTTCTTTAATCCTGCCCTGATGATGAAACTGGTTGAGGTCGTGCAAGGCCCTCATACTTCCACAGAGACTGCCCAAGTAACCATGGATTTGTGCGAAAAAATGGGTAAGACGGGTGCCTGGCTTAAGCAGGAGATCTATGGTTTCCTCGTCAACAGAATTCTAGCAGCGCTCCATAATGAAGCCTTGTTTCTGGCTGACATGGGGATTGCCACTCCTAAAGAAATCGACCTTGCGGTAACGAACGCTTTGGGTCATCCGATGGGACCGTTCCGTTTGATGGATTTCACAGGTATTGATCTTTCATACTATATTGGCATGGAACGTTACCAGGAAACTCGTGATCCTAGAGACAGGCCCTCACCACTGATTGTTGAGAAATTCACCAAAGGTGAATGGGGCAGGAAAACGAAGCAAGGTTTTTATTCTTACGATTAATAAAGTGGGTTATTTAACCAGAATAGAGGAGAGTTTGGATGGCAAAAGCATCCGTTTCAATGGTAAAAGTAACTGATGTCTACGAGTCTCTTCAGGAAAGTCTGAAATTATGTGATGGGTTAGCGGGATTGAACCTTAAGGACAGGATCTTGATTAAGCCCAACATTGTTAGTTGGGATTTTGATCTACCTTTTCCTCCCTATGGCGTGGTGACCACCAGTGTCGTAATCAGTGCCCTCGTCCGCATCCTATCTGAACACGGTTTTAGCAACTTAACAATCGGTGAAGGTGCCCTTCCTATGTTAAGCCCTGACGGTGATGTGGTGTACGAAGCGCTAGGCTACAAAACATTGCAAGAGCGCTTCGGAGTCAAATTAGTGGACTTTAACAAGGAAGAGTTTGTGACAACAGATTATGGCGACGGGTTTAAGCTGGAGATTGCCAAGCAGGCTTTAGAAGCGGAAAAAATCATTAACGTCCCAGTGTTGAAAACTCATAACCAGGCCAAAGTGTCTTTAGGAATTAAAAACCTTAAAGGATGTCTCAGTAAAAAATCTAAACAGTCTTGCCACGGCGTGGGTGATGAGGAACTTAGTCGTATGTTCCCCCGTATTATCGATAAGCTTCCAGTGGCTTTGACCATTATCGATGGACTATATACCCTGGAAAAAGGGCCTGGACCTACTGGAAAAGCTTTTAGAAAAGATCTATTAATAGCTTCTCGTGATCCTTTTGCCTGTGATCTGGTAGGCGCTGCCATCCTTGGTTATCCTGCGAAAGAGGTGCCTCATCTGAATCATTACGCCAATAGCCACGGGTGCAGTTTGGAAGTATCAGATTATGAAGTGACAGGGGAGAGTGTGGCGGATCATCAAGAGTATGTAACGTATGATTGGGAGTGGTCGGAAACAGATACTGGTCCAGTAGGGTTTGAAAAGCGTGGCATCACCGGGCTTGCAATCCGTAAGTATGATAGTAGTCTGTGTACGGGTTGTTCAGTACAATATAATCCCATGTTGATTCTTCTGTCTTCGGCCTTTAAAGGGGAGCCTTTCCCTAATGTTGAGGTAGTTAGTGGCAAGCAACAAATGGCTGCCCGAGGTTTTGATAAGACCGTGCTCTTCGGGAAATGCGCTTGTCACTTTAATAAAGATAATCCTAATATCCATAAGGCTATTCCAATTTGGGGATGTCCGCCGGATTTGGAAATATTCGTTGAAGTGTTGGCTCATGAGGAAATTAAATGTGATTACAACGAGTATATAAGCTTCCGTAACTATTTGTTTGGTCGGTATAAGGAAAGTGAGGGTTTCAATTTGGCCGACTGGTCAGTGAAATAGATTGACGTTGCCATGATCAAGAGAAACGAGAGGAGGATGGATATGCAGATTCATAAAGTAGCGGTCATAGGGTCAGGTGTGATGGGGAGTACTATTGCTGCACATTTGGCCAATGCTGGAATTCCGAGTCTATTATTGGACATTGTCCCTTCCAAACTATCAACGAAAGAAGAAGCCGCTGGATTAACCCTGGAGGATCGTACGGTCCGAAATAGCATTGCCCAAATCAATAAGGGGAAATTGTTAAAAATGAGTCCCACACCGTTTTTAGTTCCAGAGTTTGCCGACCGGATTGAGGTCGGAAACCTAAGTGATGATTTAGGGCGTTTAAGCGAAGTTGATTGGGTTATTGAAGTTGTTGTGGAACGTCTTGACATCAAAGTAGACCTCTTCAAAAAGGTAGCTGCAGCTGTGCGTCCTGGTACGATTGTTACTTCCAACACCTCTGGAATTTCCTTAAAATCGATGGTGGAGGGGCTACCGGAGAGCTTCACCCAATATTTTCTAGGGACGCACTTCTTTAATCCTCCACGTTACATGAAACTCTTAGAAATTATCCCAGGACCCAATACCGACCCAGACGTCATCACATTCCTCTGCGAGTTTGGAGAGCGGGTCTTAGGCAAAGGGGTAGTCATGGCCAAGGATACCCCCAATTTTATTGCGAACCGGATTGGTGCCATCGGCTCTCCGGTGTTGCTTAAGGAAATGCTTCGTCTTGGCTTAACAGTTGATGAAGTAGATGCTTTGACGGGTCCTGTCATGGGACGACCGAGGAGTGCATCGTTTCGTACGATCGATCTCGTCGGCTTGGATACCTTTGTCCATTCCAACAATAACGTAGCTAATGGAGTGCCTGGGGAAAAAGATAACTTTGTTTTACCAGAGTTTATAGGCACGATGTTAAGTAATAACTGGTTGGGAGATAAAACAAAGCAAGGTTTCTATAAAAAGTCCAAAGGCCCTAAAGGTAAAGTCATTGAAGTTCTAGATGTCAAAACGATGACCTATGGTCCCCAAAAGAAAGTAAACTTTGCTTCCCTAGAAAAAGCAAAAGCAGCTAAAGGCCTGCCTGAGAAACTTCGCACCTTAATGAGTGGAGATGATGTTGGCGCAGAGTTTGCTTGGAATATTTTAAAATCGTCTTTGCTTTATGCAGCGACTATAGTGAAAGCGATCGCGGACGATATTACCGCAGTCGATGAAGCTATGCGCTGGGGTTACAATTGGGAAATGGGTCCCTTTGAACTTTGGGATGCACTGGGAGTCAAAGTAACTGCGGATCGTATCGTAGCGGAAGGTGGTACACTGCCTCCACTGGTGGAAGATTTACTCGCCAAAGGGCAGAAGAGCTTCTATCAGAAGACTCAGACTGGACAAACCGCTTATTACGATGGGGGAACCTATCATCAAAAAGCAGTTAGCCCCTACACTTTCTCATTGAAACAAGCTCATAAGGAGGGCAAAGTTATTACAGGCAATGCCGGTGCAAGCCTGATTGACCTTGGAGATGGTGTCGCTTGCTTGGAATTTCACTCTCCGAGCAATTCCATCGGTGCGGATATTCTCAACATGATCCATAAGTCGTTGGAAGAAGTGCAGAAAAATTATCTGGGGTTGGTGATCGGTAATCAAGGTAAGAACTTCTGCGTGGGTGCAAACCTAATGCAGATCCTCTTAGAAGCAGAAGAAGAAAACTGGGATGAACTCGATTTTGCAGTACGTCAATTCCAGAATGGCACCATGGCCTTAAAGTATGCCAAGAAACCAGTCGTTGCAGCGCCTTTTGGAATGACTCTTGGCGGTGGGGCAGAAATTTGCCTCCATTCTCACGCCATTCAGGCCTCTTCCGAGACCTACATGGGTCTTGTTGAACTGGGCGTTGGCTTAATTCCTGGCGGTGGTGGGACCAAAGAAATGGCAGTTCGGGCGATGGAAGGGGTTCTTCCAGGCATACAAGTTGCTCCCGATTATTTCTTCGCCAAGCGGTTTGAGGCAGTTGCTATGGCGCAAGTCTCAACAAGTGCGGAAAAAGCACGTCAGTTGGGCTTCTTGCGGGACCATGACCGGTATAGTATGAATCCGGAGCATATCATCATGGATGCTAAGGCGCGGGTCATCGACTTGGCTCGTAACTTCCGCCCTAATTTACCAACCAAGGTTAAAATAGGAGGCGCAGGTGTTCGAGCTACTTTAGAGGTTGCTCTATATGGAATGCGCCAGGGAAATTATATCTCGGAATATGATATGTATCTGGGTAAAAAACTTGCTTATGCCATGACGGGGGGGGATCGACCAGCTGGAATGCTCGTAGATGAGCAATATCTCTTAGATGTTGAACGTGAAGCCTTCATGAGTTTAGTGGGCGAAGCAAAGACCCAGGATCGTATTCGACACATGCTCGCTAAAGGCAAGCCATTACGGAATTAGGAGGGAAAAGCATGCAAGAAGCCTACATTATACAAGCCAAGCGGACGGCAATCGGAAAATCAGGAAAAGGTTCCTTGGCCCAGGTTCGTCCAGATGATCTAGGTGCTTACGTCATCCAGAATATTCTCAAAGATATTCCTTTTCTTAAAACAAATGAAATTGATGATTGCGTTATCGGCTGTTCTTTTCCAGAAGGAGAACAGGGCATGAATGTGGCTAAAATCATGGCTATGCGCGCCGGCCTTCCGATTGATGTCCCAGGCTTGACCATTAACAGGTTCTGCTCTTCCGGGCTTCAGGCAATTTCCATCGCAGCTGATCGGATTCGCTTGGGTGAAGCGGATATTATGATCGCCGGCGGCGCTGAGAGCATGTCCTTGGTTCCGATGGGTGGATCTAAGATCGCACCAAATCCCTTTATGATCGAAAACTGCCCGGAAGCCTATCTGTCAATGGGTATCACTGCGGAAAATGTAGCTAGAAAGTATGAAGTAACGCGTGAACAGCAAGATGCCTTTGCAGTAGCCAGCCATCAAAAAGCATGGGCAGCCCAGAGCAGCGGACGCTTTGACAATGAGATTGTGCCGGTCCTGCTTCCTAGTTTCGGTAAAGCAGGGGAAAAATGGTTCAGTCAAGATGAAGGGATCCGACCGGAGACTACGCTGGAATCATTGGCTAGACTCAAGCCAGCGTTCTTAAATGGTGGTATCGTCACGGCAGGGAACTCGTCTCAGACCAGTGACGGTGCAGCAATTTCGCTTCTAATGTCGGAACAAAAAGTTACGGAGTTGGGTCTCAAACCCATAGCCGTTTGGCGTGGATTTGCGGTTGCTGGTGTGGAACCCGAATTGATGGGCATTGGCCCAATTAAGGCCATCCCTAAAGTGTTGAAACAAGTCGGGTTAACCCTCGCTGATATTGATTTGTTCGAGTTGAATGAGGCTTTCGCGTCGCAGTCGCTGGCGATCATTAAGACGCTGGACATAGACCCGACAAAAGTTAATGTTAACGGCGGAGCCATCGCTTTCGGACATCCACTTGGCTGCACTGGGGCTAAGCTTACCGCCACTTTGCTACATGAAATGACTAAACGTAAGCTGAAATATGGCATGGTAACCATGTGCATCGGTGGGGGAATGGGAGCGGCCGGAGTGTACGAGTTACTGTAGGGCCCCTCAACAGAGATGAAAGATGGGGAGGAAGAGAAAAATGGTTTCATGGGTAAAAGAGTACCAAAGTAAGCTTGTTTCTGCGGAGAAAGCCGCGAGTGTGGTTAAGAGCGGAGATTGGATTTGCTATACTTATGGGGCGAACCAGTTGCCAGTCTTGGACCGGGCCTTAGCTGCACGTGCTGCTGAGCTCCATGATGTTCACCTTCTTGCTGGGGTTTCGATGCGTCCTCATGCCGTAATCATGGCTGATCCTAAGGGGCAACATTTTTATTGGAATTGTACCCATTTTACAGCGATTGACCGAAAATATTTAGAAATGGGGAGAGCTTTCTATATTCCTCTGAAATACTCAGAAGTACCACGCTATATACGCGAGAATGTGCGCGTTGATATCCTGATGATACAAGTTAGCCCGATGGATAAACACGGAAATTTCAATATGGGACCTACAGTTTCCCATTACCGTGCAGCTGCAGATAAGGCCAATATTATCATTGTTGAAGTCAATGATGATATGCCAATTGCTCATGGAGGGTACGGACATTATCTCCATGTTTCTGAAATCGATTACATTGTTGAAGGCGGGCATACAGGAATGCCTCAGATTCCCTCAGAGGCTACGAATCAGATCGACGAACAAATTGCTAGGTATGTTCTTGAAGATTTAAGAGACGGAGACTGTTTGCAACTAGGGATCGGCACGATGCCGAACGCTTTAGGGAAAATGATCGCTCAGTCTAACTTAAAAGATCTAGGAATTCATACTGAGATGTTAGTTGATAGCTTTGTGGATATGGTTGAAAGCGGACGAATTTCTGGTAAGAAAAAGCAAATTGACCCCGGTCGTATTGTCTATACTTTTGCAGGGGGGACTCAGAAGCTGTATGATTTTATCGATGATAATCCCCAAGTGGCGGGCTATCCAGTGGATTATACGAATGATCGTGTGATTGCTAGTCTCAATGATAATTTGGTATCGATTAATAATGCGCTTGAAATGGATCTATCTGGCCAAGTATGTTCTGAAACAGTCGGTCATCGAATGATCAGCGGAGCTGGTGGACAATTAGATTTCGTAGATGCAGCTTACAATTCTAAGGGCGGAAGAAGTTTTATTTGTATGGATTCAACGTATACCGACTTAGAAGGGGAAAAGCATTCTCGCATTAACGCTCTGCTGACAGTGGGGGCAGTGGTCACGGATACTCGGTCTACAGTTCAATATGTTGTGACAGAATATGGCAAGGTTAATTTAAAAGGGCAAACGACCTGGCAACGGGCAGAGAAATTAATCAGTATTGCCCACCCGGATTTCCGAGATCAATTAATTCGTGAAGCGCAAAAATTAAAGATATGGCGGGAAAGCAATAAAGA
>DHWG01000130.1:19601-22017 GCA_002413075.1 Desulfosporosinus sp. UBA5188
AAGCAATAAAGATTAATTCAAGTTTTAGAAGCATCTCCTGAATCATTGATTTTTCGGAGATGCTTCTTTCTGTTCCTGCTAGAGAAGTAGAAGGATTATCTTGGTGCCTAAACATAATCTTAATGAAAAAATCACATTTTATACCACCTATTTACTCAAAAAATCTATATACTAAAAATAGATCATTATATTGGTCATGGGAGAGAGGAGTGTTTGATATGTTAGGTTTAATAATAGTCTTGCTCTGTATCGGTGCCTATTTTCATTATAAGCAAAATGGTGGTTGCTGCCATAATCATGCTCCGAAGTCTTCTTATCGAGATGCACTCGACATAGTCCGAGCACGTTATGCTCGAGGGGAAATAAACAGTGAAGAGTTCAACGAACGCAAAAAGGCGTTAGAATAAGGGGGGAATGAAAAATGATGCATGGAAGTGGACCTGTAATGCGAGGATATGGCCAATATGGTCAAGGCCTCATGGCAAACGGACAAAATGGATGGATGGGATTGCTCCCGCTAGTCTGTCACTTAATTTTTTTTATTGGAATCATTATACTCGTAGTTATTCTCTTACGTCGCCATGGTTCAAAGGTTCGGAGGATGCAAAAAATCAATGATCCAGCCTTATTGATCCTACGTGAGCGATATGCTTTAGGGGACATTGAAACAGAAGAGTTTAATGCAAGAAAACAAGATCTTTCACCGAATCCTCCAGCTGTCAAAAAATAACCTGTTATCACCTTACTTAGATGATGCTATAAATGAGATGTGATTGAACGTATTGTTTGATTACATCTCTTTTGCTGTATGAAACATTCCTTCTGGCTATTTATGGTCGCGTTTCAGAGTTTAACCACAAACTGAGCGGCATAAAACGTATCTTTTGGGTTTGCGTTGGGCGCAATTTCAACCGTTATATAATCTAGCACGTGGGACTTGGCTAAGGGGATGGAAATTGAAAAGTTACCTTGCTTATCCACATTGATTGACTGAGCTGAGACCTTACCTGAGGGGGTAGATATATAATAGCCCTTGCTCTGCGGCTTAGCAAAGAAATGTAGGGTATCCCAAGAAGGATCAGAATAGGAATGAGTTTGCATCAGTTGTTCTTTGGTCATGCGCTGTGGGAGTGGCTCGGTAACCCCATAAATTCCTGTGATTTGATAGCCTTTATCAATACGGCCTTTTAGGGTTACGGTGGATCCGGGATTTTCAGTCGGTGGAAGTGGTGTGATGTCAGAATAATGATTGGTAAATTCTTGGGCCATGGCCACTCCGTATTTACCGACGACAATGGCTACGCCAACACCGGTGTGATGAGGATCTAAAATGTTTTTTTTATGTCCATCATCAGGTGGGAGCTCGTTGACCATCGAGGATTGATGTTCAGTGACAATTGTTTGGAGTTGTTCTTTCGACACGCCTTGGAAGCCGCCTTCCGGCCAAAGGGTGACACTTTGATTTTCATCGATCGCATCAAGCCCACCAGACAAAGTATAGCGACGCTGTGGCTTGACTCCATCCAATCCCCAGTGGCTAATAAAACCAATATTTGCCTCGTCAGTGACATGCTGGCGGGCTGCTTTAGCGGCCGTTTCATCCCACTTGACTGAGGGAAGGCCTGCTTTACGTCTGTCTTCATTGATGAGATCAACTACGACTCGCTCAACCTGAGTAATGTCGGATTGGGCGGCTTTGGCGGAGGGGGGAATTGGCAGAGGAAGATTAATGAGTCCTTGTCGGATTTCTGCAGCATTAGGTAAGGTCACTATTTTGTTACAACCTAAATTTAAGAAGAGTAAACTAAACGATATGATCCAAAGAATATGTTTGGGCACAGTTAACCTCCTCTATGTCTGTCATGTATTATTACTACATTAACGTACTTTCGATAAGATTGCTAGACAGTTGATCTAAATCTAAAGGTTAATAGATACAGCAAACTCTTAGGATCAGTCTACATATGGTTAGGATGAATGCATTATCTTTGGATAAACTATCCTTGAGGTGATGATTATGCCCAGAAATGATGGCAATAAAGGAAAGAATGAAGATTTGAAGAAACTAGATTTAACCATTCAAAATATCCATAAGAACGAAACGTTCTTAGCCGAAAATGCTGGAGAGCTTACCCCCCACCAAATCAAGGATGTAAAAGCACATCTGGCCTCTAAGAAGAAACATCTTTACGAAACGGATGGTACGATTAAATAGTGATAGTTCTACGAATAGGAGCGCATGCGCTCCTATTTATTTTTTGTTTACAAGGAATAAACATTAATTACTCCATATGTCTATGGATTGCCCAATTGTTCAAATTTCTAACCACCAATAAATAAAATAAGAGGGATATCGTTCGATATCCCTCTTATCATTAATCCATGTAGAGTAGGATTAAAATTAGATTTTGCTTCC
>DHWG01000130.1:22301-24544 GCA_002413075.1 Desulfosporosinus sp. UBA5188
TCACGACTTGTGCGTTCTCCGCCTAATTGAAGACCCATTTCATTGGCAACTTCATACTTGAATTGATCTAAGCCTTGGGCTGCTCCTTGAGCTGCTGGTGTGTTAGAATTTCTGTCTGCCATTGTAAATTACCTTCTTTCAAATATTTTATTTGCTTACTGGAACATCTCTATTATGTGTCAGTGTCGATTAATTAATCAGGTAGTTATTGCTACATAATAGAGAGGTTTCCATCTAGGGTTAGAATGATATGGATTCATTGTATTATTTTCGCGATAGAAAGATTAAAATTAGATTTTGCTTCCACCTTTGAGGTGTTCTTCAGCGAATTGGATCATGCGTTTGGTCATTTGTCCACCGACGGAACCGTTTTCACGACTTGTGCGTTCTCCGCCAAGTTGGAGGCCCATTTCGTTAGCGACTTCATACTTGAATTGATCCAAGTTTTGTGAAGCTCCTTGAGCTGCAGGAGTATTTGTGTTTGCCATTGTAAATTACCTTCTTTCAAATATTTTATTTGCTTACTGGAACATTCATATTATGTGTTTGTGTCATTAAATTAATCAGGTAATTATTACTACAAAATAGAGAGCTTTCCTTTTCTGGGTACGATAAGAATTGTTTGGAGGATATTATGATTATTAAGCTGATGTGATGGAGAATAGAGGTTGATTTTGCCCAGAGTAAGGTTTAAAATTAGATCATGGATAAATTTAGGATGCTAAGATAAAGCATAGGAGGCATAACATGAGCCTTAATATGAAGGAACCAGTCAATACTTGGACACATTTTATCGCGTTTATGGCAGCCATTGTGGGACTTGTTTTTCTAATTGTCATGAGCAAGGGTGATATTACGAAACTCGTAACTATGACAATCTATGGCTTGAGCATGATCTTACTATATGGGGCAAGTTCTATCTATCACTGGATTAGAACGACACCGCAGAAAGAACTTCTCCTCAAGAAAATAGATCACATTGCCATTTACTTTCTAATTGCAGGTTCCTACACACCAGTTTTTTACTATGGACTAGGTGGCGCATGGCGATGGGCCATGCTCTTTTCAGTGTGGTCTTTAGCTGTGTTAGGAATGGCCTTGAAACTATGGCTTATTCGTGCACCAAGATATGTTTCCGCTGGCTTTTATGTCTCACTCGGTTGGATTGCTTTGGTTCCCTTTTTCCAACTCATCAAACACTTGCAGGTTGGAGCGATCATTCTCATGGCTGTTGGCGGAGTATTATATACCATAGGTGCCGTCATATATGCGACCAAAATTTTTGATTTCTTCCCAAAACGCTTCGGCTTTCATGAGATATTCCATTTATTTATTGCTGCTGGAAGTATTATCCATTTCATGATGATACTTATATACATTGTCCCAATGAAAGGATAAGTCGTTCATCGGATTAAATAAATTCGCCTCCTAGGCTCTTTTGAGACTGGGAGGCGTTCAAATATGAATGCGTTTTTAATTATTTTGTTCAGTGCAAAAATCTGCGGCCTCTTCGGCACTGTAATCTCCATATACGAGTTCCATTAACCCTGGATAATATGTGTCAAATCCAAGGACACCGTTCCAAACAATATTCAGTACTTGATCTTTAGAAGGTTCTGCATCTGATAGATCAAGGTACGTTCGATACCTAATTTCGCCGTTCTCCATATCCATTTCAAAATTACCGTTGGCGAGTTCATAGTTTACTCTGCTCATAAAATCACACACTTCAAGTCGTTTCGAGAGAGGAATTTTTTCTTGAATATGCGTGTTACAAAGTAATGATTCTTGCTCTTCATCAACAAGAAGGAAAGCATGAAAATTGGTGTTAACACCTCGGATTTCAAGTTTAATAATTTCATTTTTATTGTCAAAATCAAATTCCCAGCCGTTTTGGGTTAATATTTCATGGAGCACCCGAAACAAGGACATGGCTACCATCCTCCTATATCTGAGCTTCTTGCTTACAGATTCAACATGGAGGCTGTTAATTCCTTCCTGGAATGAGAGACTTAATGATTAATATTTCCATAATAAGGGACTATTTTGGACAAAATTCGCGTATAAGATTGGGATAAGGATCTTCTAGGAATTTTATTGTATTTACTAAAACGTAAGATCCTTGTGATGATGCTGGGTTCACTGTGTGTGTTAGCTGTGAGTTTTATCGCTTTATTCGGGTGGCATATTCAGGTGCGGGCGGTGGATGGAGCAATCGTTAAAGCAAATACAGATTTAGAAAC
>DHWG01000130.1:24762-25359 GCA_002413075.1 Desulfosporosinus sp. UBA5188
ACAGATTTAGAAACGGGAATGGAAATCATTAATCTCACGAACCCTGGACCATGGTATGTACAAGATGGAACGCTTTACAAAGGACAAACTCAAATTTCCCATCGCACGGACCTTGTTGATCATATAGCAGACTTAACCGGTGATACAGTAACTTTGTTTCTGGGAGATACCCGCGTTGCAACTACAGTGCGCAGTGCAAATGGAGAAAGAGCCATTGGAACAAAGGTGTCGGATCTAGTTGCGCAGGACGTCTTAAAAAATGGCAAGGTATACCTAGGTGAAGCGAATGTCGTTGGGGAACTTTATCAGACGGCTTATGAGCCCATTCGTGATATAAATGGAGATATTATAGGAATCTTTTACGTTGGAATATCAAAATATTACGCTGGGTCACTAATTCTTCATTCGCTCATCCGCGTAGCTTTGTATGGAGTGGGATTGACCTTAATTGTTGGGTTAGTAACGTGGTTTTTTATCCGGAAAGTTGTTATTCGTCCATTACTTGACATAAAGCTTGGGACACGTGATGTTGCCACCGGACAGGCTACGGAGGACGTTAAGGTAACAGGCACTCAAGAAATTGGTGACTTGGCAGTT
>DHWG01000130.1:25635-25911 GCA_002413075.1 Desulfosporosinus sp. UBA5188
CTTGCCAAAAAGGTTGAATGAACTCACACTTAAGCAAATTGTTTCTTTTTTAATCGAGACGAACGAACCGGTTTCGGCAGAAAATGTCGCCGAAGGTGTCAATCTTACTAGGGTAACGGTTCGCAGATATCTAGAGTTTCTGGAACACTGTGGATTTTTGACAACAGAGTTAAGGTATGGAACGGTGGGCAGACCAGTTAATTATTTCAGCCAATCACTTCGATTGATTTTCACACATTTACTCCATAGATTGTACGTGAACATAAATAAAAGCCT
>DHWG01000130.1:26098-32843 GCA_002413075.1 Desulfosporosinus sp. UBA5188
AGGCTTTTATTTATGTTCACGTATTTTTTTTAGTTACATAATGAACACAATAGTGACTTGATAGGTAAAGAGAGATATGCTGTAAATAAAATTGTTAGATAATTCAGAATCTAAGAAACATTTTCCATAATTAAATTTTCATATGGCGAGACGTAATATAACTAAGGATTTAGAAGTCAATACTTGAGAAATGGGCCAGACGTATGTGTGCTCAAGCAAGTTGTAGGGGAGGAAAAAGAGATGGATGTTTCTCGTCGTGGTTTCCTTAAGCTCTCAGGGCTTTCCATTGCGGCTTTTGCCACCGGCTTGGGATTTAACCCAGCCGTTGCGGAGGCCAAAGGATATGCTTTGAAACTGGAAGGAACCAAAAAGATACCAAGCATCTGCCACTTCTGTGCTGGTGGATGCGGGATGCTGTTATATGTGAAAGAGGGTAAGTTAGTTCACCTGGAGGGTGATCCAGATCATCCGACCAATGAGGGAACTCTCTGTCCCAAGGCGGCAAGTTTACTTAGCGTAGCCAATTCACCGGATCGTGTGACCAAGCCGATGCGTCGTGCGCCTGGTGCAGACCATTGGGAAGATATTTCTTGGGAAGATGCTCTTGACCGCGTTGCCAAGAAAACAAAAGAGGTCAGAGAGGCCAGCTGGAAAGTCGCGGATGAGGTTGTCAATGCTAAAACGGGACTTACGGAAATGTTCCCAGTAAACCGTTCTGAAGGAATCGCCTTCTTTGGTTCTGCTGAAGTTGACAATGAAGAGTCTTATCTTATTTCGAAATTCTGCCGGTTATGATCTCTTCGAGATTGAAACTGCCCAGTTTTGGCGTGAGCCAGGGGTGAAAACTGCAGATATCAAGACTGAAGTCATTATGTTCCCTGCAGCATTCGTTTATGAGAAGGCAGGTAGCATGTCCAATTCTTCGCGTTGGATTCAGTGGAAAGACGCTGCGCTTAAGCCACTCGGGGAATCAAAACCGGATCTGGACTTGATGGATCTTCTCTTTAAGAAAATCCGGAAGCTATATGTTGGGAGCACAGATGCTAAGGATGCCCCGATCTTGAAGGCCCGCTGGGACTATGGTGAGGAACCAAGCGCGTTGAAAGTGCTTCAGGAGCTGAGTGGGTATGACGAAACAACGGGTAAGCTCCTTCCGACGATAGGGGATTATCTTAAAGCACCAATCGGTACGGCTTCTACAGGATGTTGGATATATGCTGGTGTGACGGGGAACGGAAACCTTGCGGCTCGTCGTAGCAATGCCGACCCTTCGGGGCTGGGACTGTTTAGAGACTGGAGCTTTGCCTGGCCTGGAAATGTTCGTATTCTCTATAACCGTGCTTCCTGCGATGATTTGGGACAGCCAGTTGACGCTAAACGCAAACTTGTTTGGTGGGACACCATAGCTAAGGTGTGGGCAGGAAATGACGGAGCGGACGTTGTGGATAAGACGAAGGGACCTGATACCCCAGAAGGGAAGCAAAGTTTCCGTATGAATCCAGAGGGAGTGGGCCGGTTATTTACAGCTCCATATATGAGTGGGTTGACTGCAGAAGCTACCGCGGACGGATTACCTGCGATCGGTGCTCGTGCGGCAGGGTTATGCGTTGATGGACCGATGCCGGAATTTTACGAGCCGACGGAAAGCCCGACGAGGAACCTTTTGCATCCGAATATTTCTGCAAGTCCAGTAGCGCCGGTTGTATCGACTCAGATCGGCAAGTCGGAAGAATTCCCACATGTTCTAACCACCTATGTAGTGGTCGAGCATTTCTGTGCCGGAGGAATTACGCGTAATATTCCGTGGCTGAATGAAATTATGCCGGAACCCTTTGCTGAGATCAGTAAAAACTTAGGACAAAAAATTGGGGTTAAAGAAGGCGATATGGTGGAAGTTTCTTCTGCCCGCGGTAAAATTACCGTTCGCGTCTTAGTAACGGATCGGATTCAATCGTACAAAGTTAATGGAAAAGAAACGGAAACTATCGGTATGCCTTGGAGTTGGGGTTTTGCCAGCTTAAGTCCTGGACCGAGTACCAATGATTTGACCATCGCAGCGCTGGATCCTGGAGCAGGTACCCCAGAGTATAAAGTTTGCCTAGTGAATATAAGGAGGGCAAATTGATGACAAGGAAAATGGTTTTGGTCGACACGTCTAAATGTACGGGATGTAAAGCGTGCTCTGTAGCGTGCAAAGAGTGGAATGAGCTTCCGGCGGAGAAAACTAAGCTGATTACGAGTTATCAAACTCAAAAAGACTTTACCACGAAGACTTGGACCTATATGACCTTTATTGAAAAGTATGAAAATCAAACCATGAATTGGTTGATGCGCAAGGCACAATGCTTTCACTGTGCTGAACCTGCGTGCCTTAAAGCTTGTTCTTCGAATGCAATTGCGAAGACAGAGTCTGGTTTCGTAGTCATCGATCAAGAAAAATGTACTGGGTGTGGTTACTGTGTCGAGAACTGCCCGTTTGGGGTTCCGAAGGTCGATCCAATCAAGAAGAAAGCCTACAAATGTACCGGTTGTATTGAGCGGGTCGAAAATGATTTACTGCCAGCTTGTGTTCACACGTGTCAACCAGGTGCTTTAGAGTTTGGAGATCGTGACGCCCTGCTAGTGCAAGCCAATAATCGTCTTACGGTGGTTCAAATGACTCATCCAAAGGCGCAGCTCTATGGAGAAAAAGAAATGGGTGGCATGTCGTTTCTCTATCTGTTATTGGATAGCCCAGAAGTCTATGGCCTCCCGGTCAATCCAACGATTCCCCTCTCTCTGACTGTCTGGAAAGATGTTATTCGTCCTGTGGGTGGATTGGCGGTCGGGGGCGCGGTTGGCGCCGTGGTTTTAGGGGTTTTCGCCAACCTCTATAGAGGGAATTACAGGCCGAGCGAGGACGAAGTAGAGAATCCCCCTGTTGATTTAGATCGTAAAAAAGGAGGGAAAGACTGATGTCAATTAAGTTCGAGACTAAGAATCAAGTGCCAGTGCCAGTACCGCGGAGAATTGTAGGAGACATGATTTTACGGTTTAGCACGGGAGAACGTATTAGCCATTGGGTTCATGCCGTTTCCTTCTTTGTTTTGCTCTTTACTGGACTAGGCGTTCTCAGTACTATTTTTCAGCCAGCGATGACTATATTTGGAGGAATTCAGGTTGCACGGGTGATTCACCGTGTTTCAGCGATCGTTTTTGTGGTGGTGGTGGGGTTGATGTTCTTTATCGGTAATCCCCACTATCATTGGAGATGGTTAAAATTTGTCTTCAAATTTACGAAATCCGATTGGCAACATGTTAGTGCTTTTCCGAAAGAGTTCTTCGGGGGACATGGTATCTATCCAGCGCCAGACAAATTTAATGGGGGAGAGAAAATTAACTCTCTAATTACAATTCTTGGAACTGTTTTCATTACACTTAGTGGAATCGTGATGTGGTGGGCCCCGTTATTTCCCCCTGGTTTAGTTCGTTGGGCCTATCCAGTTCACGACCTCTCCATGTTTCTGATGACAGCGGCGGTCATTGGGCATATGTATTTAGGATTATTGCACCCAGACTCTAAAGCGGCCATGTCTGGTATGTTAAATGGTTATGTGTCTACGAAGTTTGCTCGTGCACACCACGCGCAATGGTATGAACGATTGGAAAAAGAGCAAAGCGAGCGGGATGAATAATTTGCGCTGATGAACGGTTGCCTGAAAAATGTATGTAAAGGAGCCTCTAAAATGAATAAGATGGAAATCGTGGTAGACAAAACGATGGAGGAAGCTTATCAGACCTATAGTCTACTGAATGAAGAAGTCGCGCGCTGGCAAAATGAGCGGGGTTCTTACTGGACAGAAGAATTAAACCCAGCCGAGACAGCTCCTTACTATCCCCTTGTGGACTTTCCAGAAAGGGTGATTATAGAACTCTGGAAAAGGTTGAATCGGGTCATAGGAGTCTTAGTACCCGAATCGGTCTTAAGGGGAACGTGGAGTGAATTTATAGCCGGTAAACCCGTGGCAGATCCCGAGCTGGTAAGCTGTCTGCAGATCACAGTAAGCGGTATAGCACATCTGTTTAATGCCTCAGGGCCTGATTTGGATAAATACGAAGGTACGGGGTGCCCGATCTGCGGCGAAAGCGCGGCGTTATCATTACTCACTCCCCCATATGGTAAACGACGCTTGCACTGTACGTTATGCAGGCATGAATGGTCTATGACGAGTGTTGGTTGTATACGCTGCGGAAGCGGAGATGCATCAGAACAAAACTATCTGACTTCAGGGGAATTCCCAGGAATTGAAGTGGTGGCTTGCGAAGCTTGCGGGCAGTATTTTAAGGAGTTAGATTTGCGCTTGTTGTCCGCCGCGACAGATTATATTTGGGAAGATGTGAGAACTCTACCTTTAAATTATGCTGCGGAACAATGGTTAGCAGAACACGCCAAAGTATATGGAAAGGTACAGTGAGTTAATTATTATATAAATTTAAGCTTGAAAGAAAACGCTCAGAATGCTAATTTCTGAGCGTTCCCTTTGTATTCAGAGCCATCTATCTTCCATATATTGAACAAAAGAGGCAAATAACTTGAGAATAGGTACTTTGGCGTGGTATAATCTATTGTTAAAAGTATGTTAATTGAAGACTTTAAGTTATATAAGAATAAGATGTACAACGATAATTTAAGGAGTTAAAGACATTGAACCAAAATTACCTGAAATCAGAAATTAATGCTAGGAAAACATTTGCTATTATTTCTCATCCAGACGCAGGAAAAACAACCTTGACGGAAAAATTACTTCTATTTGGAGGGGCAATTCGAGAAGCTGGTTCGGTCAAGGCTAGAAAATCGGAACGATATGCTACTTCGGACTGGATGGATCTTGAGCGGCAGCGGGGTATTTCTATTACTTCTAGTGCCCTCCAATTTAGGTATCAGGGATATGTCATTAACATTCTGGATACACCTGGTCACCAAGATTTCAGTGAAGATACCTATCGTACACTGACAGCGGCGGATTGTGCCGTGATGCTGATTGATGCAGCTAAAGGCGTTGAAACTCAGACGAAAAAATTGTTTGAAGTCTGTAAAAAACGGGGTATTCCAATTTTTACATTCATCAATAAATTTGACCGTAATGCCAAGGATCCGCTTGATTTGATGGATGAAGTGGAAAAGGTACTTGGGGTTGAATCCTATGCCATGAATTGGCCTATCGGTATGGGCCCGGATTTTAAAGGGATTTATGATCGCCAGACGGAGCAGGTTGAGCGATTTATTGAAGGCAGTAGAAAATTCAGTGCTAATCCACCCGTATCCGGTGCACTCAGTGATTCAAAGGTGCGAGAAGGTATTGGGGAGCTTCTTCTTAATCAGTTAAATGAGGAAATTGAACTTTTAGATATGGCTGGAAATACCTTCTCACGGGAACGAGTTGACCGAGGGGAAGTCACACCAGTGTTTTTTGGGAGTGCACTCAATAACTTCGGCGTGCCTAACTTTTTGCGCAATTTTCTAGATTTAGCCCCTGCTCCGCAACCTCGAAGCACGAATCAGGGTGAACTAGATCCGGAAACCCCCAGCTTTTCGGGGTATATTTTCAAAATTCAAGCCAATATGAATGCTCAGCATCGGGACCGTATCGCGTTTATCCGGATTTGCTCGGGCCGATATGAACGGGGTATGAACGTAATTCATACGCGTTCTCATAAACGACTTCGACTTGCTCAGCCTCAACAGTTATTTGCTCAGGAACGAACAATTCTTGAGGAGGCGTTTGCTGGCGACATTATTGGAGTGCATGATAGTGGACTGTTAAGGATCGGGGATGTTCTCACTGAGAAAGATGGGCTTGAGTTCGAAGCAATGCCTTTCTTTAGCCCTGAAAACTTTGCAAGGATTAATATTGCGAATGCTTTAAAACGCAAACAATTCATCAAGGGAATCCAGGAACTTCAAGAAGAGGGAGCAATCCATGTTTTTCGTGATCTTAATGTGGGTGTGGAGGCTCCGATTATCGGTGTTGTCGGCCAATTGCAATTTGAAGTGTTAGAATACCGTTTGCGTGAAGAGTACGGGGTTCAAGTGGATATCCAACACCTTCCCTTTGAAATTGTACGGTGGGTTGAAAAAGATGAAAAGACCATTAAGCTATTGACTGAATCGAGCATGAGTACGGTCGTGCTCGATCAAGATGAAAACTATGCTGTTTTGTTATTAGATGAATGGAAAGCAAAATGGTTAAGTGATCGTTATGAAATCGAATTTTATAAGCAACCAAGGTCTTGATAACAAGAAAATAATCACTGCCTACAAGTAATGCTCTATTTAAACTCAAAAAGAGCCCGGGATAATTATTATCCCGGGCTCTTTGTTGGCTATTAAAAGGAAATGCACTGGGCACAATTCGTGCGATCTGGGCACTGAGAACATGTCGGGGGATATAAAACAGATCCGTTTGCTGGAGCATTATCATTAAGAGTAGTAAAGTTCATGAAAAAACCTCCTCTTATACAGTCTATTAATGTTAATACTATTATACTACAGATTAATCAAAAGGCAACAACTGTTTTAAAAATATACAAAATTATATATAGTTATAGTACAGAAAACGCGTCATTTATGTCATGTTATTAATTTCTAAGAAGTTATAATTTTTTCAATTGAGGAATTTGAGGAATTTGAGGAATTTGAGGAAATTATAAAAAGTATACAAGAATATGTTGACAGGACCGACTCAAAATGGTACTATAACTGAGC
>DHWG01000204.1 GCA_002413075.1 Desulfosporosinus sp. UBA5188
CCCTGTTGAATGGCATACTCAACCACCTTGACCCCTTGAGGAATGGCTTGTACCAGACAACGTAACGCGGGAAAATCGTATTCATAAAACTCTTCAAAAATTGGACGTAGAGTTTGGCACGAGTGCCCTGTTGCTTTACTAAAGTCGTCGTAAAACGTCTGCATATTTGTTTGCCCAGGTTTAGGGTCACTTTGGGAAGTCTCCAATGATCTTATGAGTTGCTTGGAAAACCGATCAGGTGAGAGTAAATGCGCAAAACGCGGGGCTAGAATTCCAAGGTAATTGCGCATGAAATCAGTCGTATCAACATTTATTAGTGTACCCTCAAGGTCAAACATAATGGCTTGGATCAAGGTTGCATCCTCCTCATCGAGGTCTTAAACACAGAACAATTAATGGTTCCGGTTCTGTTCTATATTATTCTCCATTTCAAGTCGATTTCCTTCTAGTGTTTATGATGCCCCATTAAAATTTTATATTCCCCATCTTGAAAAAACATTTTCTTATAAGAAAAGCCTCATGGGATCGTGATCCCATGAGGCTCCTTAACAGGTCTACGTAACCCAATGTCCTTCTGGACACTACTTCTTCTTTTTCTTGGAATTCTTCCGTTTCTCTAAAAGAAGTTCAGCGGTGTGAATTACTTTAATTTTCGGATTCTTCTTATCTAAGCCACCACCAATTTGCATTAAGCAACCTGGGCAATCCACAACCACGTAATCTGCACCCGTCTCTTCAATGTTCTTCATTTTTCGATCCAAGATAGGGCCGGAGATCTCAGGGAATTTTATTGAATAAGAACCAGCGAAACCACAGCAACGGTCGGATTCTTTCATTTCAATAAGTTGTACGCCGGCTGTATCTGACAAGAGTTTGCGAGGTTCAGCAAAAACTCCCATAGACCGTTTCAAGTGGCAGGAATCATGATACGTAATTTTCATAGGAATGCCGTCTCCGCCAGGGGCTAATCCTCCTAAGTCAAATAACAATTTGGAGAAGTCTCTGGACTTACTGCTCAGCTCTTCAGCGCGAGCTAATAAGACTGGATCATCCGCGACCAGTTCTTTGAAGCTATCAATGAGAGCATGGGTGCAGGTTGGGCATCCGGATACAACATAATCAACCTTTTCCGCTTCCATCGCTTTAATATTCAAAACCGCTAACTTACGAGCGTTTGCCCGGTCACCCATGTACGTTGCCGGAGCACCGCAACAGGATTGTCCATCAGGGAATACGACTTCATAGCCTTTTTCATTAAGGCCAGCAATAATGCCTTCACCGATTTTCGGATAGACAAAATCGATCAGGCAACCAGCATAAATAGCAACCTTACCCTTAGGATTTTTTACGTCTTGCTTAACCTTTAAGAACACATCGCGGAAGGGAACCTTGGCAACGGTTGGTAAACTTTTGCCTTCTGTCAGTCCAGAGAGGAACATGGGTAAATGACGGATTACAGGCTTGCCTTTGGAGAACGGCAGTTGAGCAATCGAGGCCATACGCAACATAGAATGAAATAATCGTCTATTTGAAACGACATTCAAAGCAAATTTCGGGACAGCGGGAAGACCGTCTTTTTCTCCCATGCGATTTCGCAGTTCCAAGATCATCTGCGGAATATCTAACTTTCCAGGACATACTTCTGTACATTTTCCGCATTGCAGACAAAGATTTTGAGGATTTTTGGCATCATTTTCTGAGTTGACAAAGTTTGTCAAGATGGTTCCAATGCCACCGGTGTAAATATGTCCATAGACATGCCCACCCAAGAGTTGGAAGGCTGGGCATACATTAAGACACGAGGCACATCGAATACATTGGAAAGTCTTTTTAAACTTTTCGTCGTTATACATTTTTCGACGACCATTGTCAATGATGACAATATGAAAATCCTTGTCCTTGACCGTACCATCTGCATAGTAGGCCGGAGTAGGACCCGTTACCATACTCACGTAACTAGTAATTTGCTGACCTGTGGCACTCTTTGGAAGAGCCTGCATGATGGGAAAGGCATCCTCAAACTTTGGAACGAATTTTTCTATACCCACTAGAAAAACGTGCGTAGAGGGTAATGTCGTTGTAAGACGACCGTTCCCCTCATTTGTAAACATCATCAACGTCCCCGTCTCAGCAACGGCAATGTTAGCGCCAGAAATGCCCATTTCAGCCTCTAGGAACTTCTTGCGGAGTTCTACTCTAGCAGTTTTAACAAGTTCAGAAATGACCGGTTGCTCCAGACGATGTAAGTGACCGCTAAAAGTCGTTGCAACTTCTTCTTTAGTCATATGAATCGCAGGCAAAACCATGTGAGAAGGGTGTTGCCCAGCAAGCTGAACAATCCATTCTCCCAAGTCTGTTTCTTGGACATCGACACCATCAGCAATCAAATCGTCATTCAGCAGAATTTCTTCGGAGACCATTGATTTAGATTTTACAATTTTTTTGATATTTTGTTTCTTAACGAGCTCATGGATATACGTTTTTGCATCCTGAGCAGTTTTAGCTCGATACACCTTAGCACCTCTTGCGGTTGCTGCTTTTTCGAATTGATCCAGCATTTCATCTAAATGGGTTGCTGCATAGGACTTAACTCGCACAATATCTTCACTAATTTTTTCGAAATCATAGCCTTCATAGGCTTTCGCACGAGCTCCGATATAGGCATCTCCAAAACGCCCTAAGGCACCACGTAAAACGTCATCTCCAAGGGCATTAGAAATTTTCTTTTTGAAATCCTTGTCCATTTAAGCCACCCCCCCTACTTCTTCGTCAACAAAGATTACGATGAGTTGTTTCGGACCATGAACCCCGACCGTCAAAACTCGTTCGATATCTGAAGTTCTACTCGGACCTGTGATAAAACCCACAAACCCAGGAATTAGTGGTAGTTTATGGATTGTTGACATAGTTTCCTCGAGTGTAGGGATCATTGTCGATGTGGAAACTAGAGCAAAATGAATAGGAATAAGGGTAGAACACAGACGTTGATCAACACTTGAATCGGTGTCTGCCTGAACAAGCGAACCAGTTTCGGAAATGGCATAGGTTACTTGTGTGATACCAGCATCAGCGTCCGGTGTGACTTTTCGGAAATTATCCGTATAGACCGTTACACCCGCATCACCCATTTGTTTCTCGAAATTTCCCTTGAGTGAGATTGAAGAATTTAAGAGCGCAACACTTTTGATTCCTTTTTCTTTCATAACTTTACAAATAAGTTCCCCTGCCTCTGTAGCAGTCTTGACACGAAAAACTTCTCCAGACAGTCCTTCCACTCGTGCTTGAAAGTTTTCATATAATTCCGTAGTTCGGTCAATTCCCATATGGACCTTCCTCCTCAGATTAATTTTTTAGTTATTTAGTATATTTGTACGCTTATGGTCTGACAACCATACCATATAATAATTTCATTCTAGATTATATTTCAATAAATTGCAATATCTCTTCACTAATAATTTCAAATATTTCGGTGAATTCTAAGCTATTAGCTCTAATCAGCTCATAAGTTTTCGACATAGTTTTCTAAACTTCCTAAATATGCATTTTCAGACGCGAAATTTCTTATAAATAATCTATAATAATATTACAGAACCGATTAATAGTTTCTTCGTATTATTACATATAGCTTGTATTCTAGGCTCATCGGACTATAATAAAAAGTAGTTGGGGGTATAGCTCAGCTGGGAGAGCGCTAGATTCGCATTTTAGAGGCCAGCGGTTCGATCCCGCTTACCTCCACCAATCAAGCGTCCGATTCGTTCATCAGTGTTTCTAGAATATTAATTCTACGAAGCACTTTTTCTTTGTCTAATATTACCATATAGGACTCAGCTCGTCTATTGCATTCGCCTCTATTATTGTTATTTTCTGATAAGTTCTAATTGTCTTCGATGCTTCGTAACTATTGATGGGGGGGATCCTATGCAAAGAATTCAATTTGACCCAGAAATTATATATGTCCAAAAAATATATTTCTTCATGTTCTTAGCAACCTTAACCGCTCTTTCCTGCGCAATCATCTTCTGGCTATTGGGTTTATTTTTTGCGCTCTTAGTTCTAGGAATTGGACTTAGCGTATCCTATATCGCCATGCTAACGAAAAAGACTTTTTCTCCGCCTTCAAAAGCATTGACCGCTCAAAGAATGGCCCATGAAATTTCTCAAGACACCCGTCCTGTGTCAATTGCACGTTTTGCCTGCCAACTATACTACTACTTTCATGAACCCACTCAAGCAATATCATTGTTGGAAAAATTCTTGCCAAGCCAAGATCCGTTGCTTTGCACCACGCTGGCAGACATTCTTCTTAAAGAAGGTAAGACGAAACAGGCCCTCTATATTTTGCGTGAAAATTCCTTTGCTCTTGACGACCCACTTTTGCTGGCAACACAAGGTCATGTGCTTCTACACATCGGTAAAATTAGGGAAGCAGCCAATATGTACGAACGAAGTTTACTTATTGCTAAACAAAATGGCTTTCCATCCAGTGGCGCCCATTGGTTTACTCGAAAACTCCTCACGCTCAGCTATATGGCCAGTATTCATCACACACTAGCAGATTGCTATTGTCTTCTAGAAGATTTGCCTAGTGCCAAACAGCAGTACCGAGCAGGAAACTTACTTCTTTTTGATCTGTCTCTTTGGCGCCATAGTATTGTGCGCTCACTATAATTCACTTAATGAGCGTTAATGTCTGTTTTCTACAATATTCCTTCTTTTATACCTAAGATGAGTTCCCCATTCCAACATATTTCTACACCCTAATTCTTTATAATAAGTATAAAGACAGAATATATATACAAAATAGGACGGTAACAAACAAGTTCTCGAATGGAGTGTGGAT
>DHWG01000201.1:0-262 GCA_002413075.1 Desulfosporosinus sp. UBA5188
CGATTCTTAATCGTAACCGTAACATTGAGTGATCACAATTAACCCCAAATCAAGGCCCAAGGTGTCACTCATTGCTTAAAGTGACACCTTGTTGAAGACCCCAAACATAATCTCCGAAATGCGGTCTCCAACGATCAGGAGCTGTCCGCATTTGACTCGCAGCCACAATCTTTATGCCGTTCCCGTTAGGCATAGGGGTTAAGGCTGCTCCTCTTTGGTGTCCATTTAAATTTATCGACGGACCTGCTCATTACGAGTGAGA
>DHWG01000201.1:501-9514 GCA_002413075.1 Desulfosporosinus sp. UBA5188
CGATGGACCTGCTCATTACGAGTTTGCAGACGTATATAATACGAAAACTTACCTGAACTCATAAATCTTTATGTAGCAAGGCTTATGGAGTTTTAGTAGTTCATTGGGTTTCATTTAAAATCAGGGAAAATCATCGTCGTAGTAGTACGGTAGTAGTAAAATTATATTGTTAAATTTATGGGTTCATTACTCACAAATTGCGATTGACCAACAGCCACTTTGTTAATTGTAACTGGGACTTACCTGTAGTTCCAGTTCTGTTAAGGCTAATGGCCATAAATGGACAGCGTTCTTCCAAATAAACAACCATCTTTCAGAAACAACACTTACACGTATATCAGAGCAGCCGTGAAATCGTCTATCTAGGCAAAGTTGAGGACGTTCGTGGTCCACTTGTTAGCAATTTCCTTGGTCCCGTCTGTCGATCCCGTATCAACAATGATGATTTCGTCCACGACATTGTTCTTGTCTTATTTTGGTTACCTAGATTGACAGAAGCTTAAAAAGAAGTTGAACAATAATTGTTTACCGCTGTCGAGCAGCCTGAATTAGACAAGGCTTCCGGTTTTATTTATACCGAAAGCCTTCCGCCATAATTCTTAGTTCATTTTTTGAGTGTTGAAATATTATGACAAAAAGGCAAAGAAAAAAAGTGATAAGTATTTCTTCCATTTTTGCAGAATACATGGCTGCGTCTGCAAAATGATACGTTCTGTTATTAAGACACATTCCTCTCTGTCAATTTTCTTGAGGATGATTACGAACTCATCTCCGCCAATTCTACAACCAATATCGCCCTTTCGTAACATGCACAATCTTACAGAAGCTTCTTGCAATTCAATATCACCCGATCTACAGATCGTTTCGCTAACAGAAAAAGCAAGACGCGACACCTGATTTAATATCACAGAAGACCGTGAAAGTCTACAAAATACGGTTAAAGCACTTAGTCGCTGCCTATCATCTGAATCACAGTGTAGACTTGTAAAGCTTAGTCATGACTATTTCTGCTTCCTGAATGATGTCATCAATTACTTTCTTGGCAGTCTTGACTTCGTCGATTAAGCCGATAACCTGTCCAATTGCAAATATTCCGTTCTCCAGGTCGCCTTCCATCTGGCATTTTTTACCTAAATTACCGGAGATAGCTCCTAATAGTTCTTGAAGACCTACACCCCTTTTCTCCATTTCTAAGCAATTTAGTGCTGCGTGGTTTTTCATCGAGCGTAGCATATTTTTAATAGACCTCTGGATTAGAATTGTGTCATTTTCGCTGGCATTAACCATCCATTCCTTGAAGTTGGGGTGGATAATACATTCATCTGTAGCAACAAATCTGGATCCCATTACGATGCCTTCCCCTCCTAATGCAAGGGCGGCAACCAAGCCAGCACCGTCGGCAATTCCGCCACCAATTAAAACCGGTATCTTTAGTGCCTTTGCAGTCTTGTTTCCAAGGATCATCGTAGTAATATTATCCATACCCGGATGCCCACCACATTCGAGACCGACAATTGTAACAATATCGACTCCTATTTTTTCTACCTTTTTGGCAAATTTAACAGACGGCACTTTATGAATGAGTATGATTCCTGCTTGCTTTAGCAATGGAACAAACTCCTCAGGATTACGGCCGGCGGTTTCCACTACCGGAACACCTTCTTCCACAATCACCTTGAAATATTCCGGAGTTAACTCTCCTAGAGAAAGGGTAGGCAACATGGATACGTTTACACAAAAAGGATTTTTCGTAAGAGATTTAACTTTCCGGATTGCGTCCCTAAATTCTGGAATAGTAGGACAAATAGTGGCATTTATTGTACCAAGTCCGCCAGCATTGCACACTGCGGAGGCAAGTTCTGGAGTCCCCAGATGCTGTAGGCCACCCTGCATAATAGGATATTTTATTTTTAAAATTTCAGTAATTCGAGTATTAAACATATTATAGCTCCCCTTTTCAGATTCTCCGTTTCTACGATTTTACGCTCTGAAAATTGATCCGTTTAGGGTCAAATTGATCTAAACCCTTGAACAATCTCTGTATTCCAAAAATATTATGGGATCCAGCGAAGAGCTTCATTGTTGGTAATAACGACAACAAGGTACAGCAATTTAGCCTCTGTATGATTTTTACAGAGGCTAAATTGCTAACTCCAATTCATTACCCAATTCAGCTTACAATTAATACTTCTTCTGGGACCTCCAGCACGGTGGTGTCTGCATTCTTAATGATCTGAGACAAAGTGAACACGTTGGGTAACGAGTTGCTAACATAATAACGAGCGCTTGCCACTTTGCCTTTATAGAAGTTGAGGTCAAAATGGTCATCATCTAATCCAGCAATGGTTTTACTAGCAACAATAGCTTGGTCCATCAAACACATGCCCACATATAGTTGGGCGAAAACAAACAAGGTTCTGATAGCATATAGATTGACTAACGCTCCTTCTTCACTCTTGTTAGCCTGCCACGAAGCAATGGTTTGCCAAACTTCTTCCGCAGATAGGTAGGCTTTCTCCAATGTAGCCATTTCTTTTTGTAAACCAGCTGCGTTATTATTAGAGTCTATGAAATCCTTGATGCTACCCATCCACTTCTTGAAAGGTTCTCCATTATCCATGGTCATCTTGCGGCCTACCAGATCCTTACCATGAATAAATGAGGTTCCTTCCCAAATCGTTAATACTTTAGAATCGCGCATATACTGCTCAACTGGATAGTCTTTTGTGTATCCTACACCACCCAGACACTGAATGGCCTCAGCAGTCATCAATACTGCTGTTTCACTACCATAGCACTTTACCAAGGGTGTTAATATCGAGGCAATATCTGCACATTCCTTGGCTTTTGCCTTATCACTCGCGTTCGCTGCAATATCCAGGCAATAAAACCCTTTGTATATCATGGCTCGTATTCCTTCGGTATGAGCTTTCATATCTAAAAGCATTCTTCTAATATCAGCATGCTTAATAATCGGTACCCGTTCACCTTTAATGTAGCCCTGAACGCGGTCAATAGTGTATTGAGATGCCAGAGCATAAGCTTCCGAAGCCTGATTGTTAGCATTATGTCCGGTTCCAATTCGGGATTCGTTCATCATATTGAACATCATGGCTAATCCTTTGGAGTGACCTTTTTCATCGGGTGCTGAGCCTAGCATAATCCCATAGCAGTCATCATTTTCTCCGAAGTTCAACATACAGGTAGCTGAACCATGAAGTCCCATCTTATGCTCGATAGCAATGGTGGTAACATCGTTAGGTTTTCCCATGCTGCCATCCTCGTTGACCCAGAACTTAGGAACAATATATAGACCTAAGCCAGCTGAACCTTTGGCGCCCTGCGGCGGACGTGCCAAAACCATATGAATAGTGTTCTCACAGATGGAACCATCACCTGCGGTAATAAACATTTTGGGACCTTTTATTTTCCATATTCTTGGGTCTTCGGTGGGATATGATCTTGTCAAAGCATCTCCTACATCCGAGCCAGCTGAAGGTTCAGTCAGGTTCATGGTGCCCTGCTGATCACCACTGAGCATTTTAGGAAGAAACCTTGCCTTATCGGCCTCGGTTCCGAAATCAATGATTAGGTTAGCTGCTCCAGTAGTGAGTTTGACGTTCGAGCCCATAGCTGGGCAGGCCGCAGATATTGGTTCGTAAGCTGCTTTGTACAATAGTAAGGGCATCCCCCCCTCAAGTTCAACGCACTCACTGCTGGAACCCCATCCGTTTTTCTGCAAGAATTGATAGACTTCTTTGTAACCAGGGGGACTGGTAACCACACCGTTTGCAAATTTCACTGGATTCTTGTCACCTTCTGCGTTTATAGGGCTTACGACCTCGCGAGCAACTCTATAGGCTTCGGTCAGGATTAAATCAATATCATCCATACCATCTCTAAGAGTGAACTCATCAAGTGGGCTGAGGAAATCTTAGCTCCTACTGCACAACTTGCTATCAAGGGCGAGGGCGAATACAAGGCTGGCGAGCACTGTCGGTTCTGTAAGGCCAAAGCTACTTGCAGGAAGCGTGCCGAATACAACCTAGAGCTCGCAAAGTACGATTTTGAGGTACCTGCCACTCTCGATAATGATGAGATAGCGGCAATCCTGACAAAAGCAGATGAGCTGGTTTCCTGGGCCAACGATGTCAAGGAATATGCTCTGAAGGAAGCTCTGAACGGTACCAAGTTTGAAGGCTTCAAATTAGTCGCCGGTCGTTCTAACAGAAAGTACACCGATGAATCTGCTGTAGCTGATGTCATTATTGCAGTCGGTAAAGTTCCCTATGAGAAGAAACTACTCGGCATTACCGCTATGACAGCACTTCTCGGCAAGAAGACATTTGAAGATATTCTCGGTGGGCTAACCTTTAAGCCACCTGGAAAACCGGTCCTTGTTACCGCTGATGATAAGAGGCCTGAATTTAACTCAGCATTTGAAGATTTTGATGAAAATTGAGGAGGAAATTAATTATGACAAAAACAGTTAATCCGTTGAAAGTAGTTACTGGCCCTGGTACTCGTTGGAGCTATGTGAATGCATGGGAGCCCAAATCCATTAATGGCGGCACGCCTAAGTACAGTGTATCTCTCATTATCCCTAAGTCCGATACGAAGACCATCGAGAAGATTAAGGCTGCAATAGAAGCAGCCTACCACGAAGGTGAAAGTAAGCTTAAAGGCACTGGTCGTACTGTACCGCCTCTTGCAACCCTTAAGACTCCTCTTCGCGATGGTGATGCGGAACGTCATGACGATCCCGTTTACACAAACGCATACTTCATAAATGCCAACAACAGCTCTGCTCCTGGCATCGTAGATGCAGACCGTCAGCCTATCATCGAGCGCTCTGAGATTTATTCCGGTGTTTATGGTCGTGCCAGCGTTAACTTCTACGCATTCAACACCAATGGAAATAAGGGGATCGCTTGTTCCCTTAATAACCTTCAGAAGATCCGTGATGGTGAGCATCTTGGCGGTAAGTCTAACGCTGAAGAAGACTTCGCTACTGATGCTGATGAAGACTTCCTTTCCTAATCAGTAACTGACAATCTGGGTGGTAGGAAAACCTGCCACCCAAGACAATTAAAGAAATGAGGTAAATCATATGAAAACTTTTCTTATTCTTGAAGCTATTGTTATATATCAGGTGTTTATTATCGGATTCCTAATCATGAGTGCGACTGAGATAATCAACACTATCAAAAAGCACAAAAGAGAAAACGCGAAGAAGAACTTTGATTCACTCGATAAGTTTTAATCGCTTGGGCGGTGGCACTCGTGCTGTCGCCCTTATTCTTTTGAAAGGAGGATGTTATGGAAGATATGAAAACACTTTCTCTTGACCTTGAAACCTACTCAGATGTGGACCTTGGCAAGTGCGGCGTCTATCACTATGCAGAATCTCCGAGCTTTGAAGTACTCCTATTTGGCTACGCAATTAATGCCGGCGAGGTACACGTTATTGACCTGGCTTTAGGTGAGAAAATCCCAGAAGAGATAATAAATGCATTAACCGATGATAACATAACTAAATGGGTCTTTAACGCTTTATTCGAACGTGTCTGTTTATCGTATTGGCTTCGTAAACACCACCCGGATAAGTTTAGTAGCTACAGCATCCCGGAGGACACTGTTGGAGGTTACCTTGATCCATCTTCTTGGCGTTGCGCCATGATATGGTCAGCTTATATGGGCTTACCGCTTTCGCTAGAAGGTGCAGGCACAGTTCTTAAGCTCGGCGAACAGAAACTAAAAGAAGGCAAAGACCTCATTCGATACTTCTGTATTCCTTGCAAGCCTACCAAAGTAAATGGTGGCCGAACTCGTAACCTGCCTGAACATGATATGGCCAAATGGTCCTTATTTAAGAAATACAATATCCGAGATGTTAAGGTGGAACGGGCAGTTAAGAAGCGCCTAGAAAGCTATCCGGTACCTGAGTTTGTATGGGATGAATACCATCTGGATCAGGAGATTAATGACAGAGGTATCTTGCTTGATATGGGTGTCGTTAAAAATGCCATCATCTTCGATGAGAAATCCAAAGAAGAACTCACCGCTACAATGAAGGAGCTTACCAACGTTGATAATCCAAACAGCGTCGTGCAGGTAAAACAGTGGCTTTCTGATAATGGTGTTGAGACCGATTCGCTTGACAAAAAGAATGTCGCAGCTCTTCTAAAGACTGCACCGGAGGATCAACGTGACGTACTTCTACTTCGCCAGCAGCTTGCAAAAAGCAGCGTTAAAAAGTATCAGGCCATGCAGAATACCGTCTGCTTAGATGGCAGGGCTCGCGGCATGTTCCAATATTATGGCGCTTCACGTTCTGGTCGCTGGGCAGGCAGGCATATACAATTGCAGAACCTTCCTCAGAACCATATCCCTGATTTGGAAGATGCTCGGTCTCTTGTTAAACTTGGAGATTATGATGCAGTGAAGCTTATTTATGAGGATGTGCCGGATACACTCTCTCAACTTATTCGAACTGCTTTTATTCCAAAGCCAGGATACAAATTTATTGTGAGCGACTTCAGTGCTATCGAGGCTAGGGTTCTGTCCTTCTTAGCCGGGGAGCAATGGCGATTAGATGTATTTGAAAGCGATGGTGATATTTACTGCGCTTCTGCTTCTGCTATGTTCCGTTTACCGGTTGAAAAGCATGGTGTAAACAGCCACCTTCGTCAAAAAGGTAAAATCGCAGAGTTGGCGCTTGGGTATGGTGGCAGCGTTGGTGCATTAAAGGCTATGGGTGCGTTGGAAATGGGTCTTACTGAAGAAGATCTGCAGCCGCTGGTTGATTCTTGGAGAGCTTCAAACTCAAAGATCACAAAGCTGTGGTGGGATGTTGACAGAAAAGTTAAAGAGGCAGTTCGCTTAAGAATGCATACCAAAACACATGGCATTAATTTCTACTACCAGAAGGGTATGCTTTTTATTGAGCTTCCTTCCGGCAGGAAGCTTTCATATGTAAAGCCTAAGATCGGCAAGAACCAGTTTGGTGGCGAATCTGTCACCTATGAAGGCACCGGTGGCACTAAGAAGTGGGAACGCATCGAAAGCTATGGTCCTAAATTTGTCGAAAACATCGTGCAAGCCATAAGCAGAGATATTCTTGCTTATGCTATGAAAACACTTCGCCATTGCTTTATCTGTGGTCACGTCCATGACGAGCTAATTGTTGAGTGCAGCATGGGTGTTTCACTTGAAGTCGTTTGTGAGCAGATGGGAAAAACGCCACCCTGGATGAAAGGTTTGGCACTTAGAGCCGATGGCTATGAGACTATGTTTTATAAGAAAGACTAAAAAAGACCTCTGAGGGAATTTACTCCTTCAGAGGCTGCACTCATTATATAATTATTTGTTTGTTTCTTATTGATAATCTCACTCGCTCATCAGCGTAAGCATCAAAACTAATAAACCAAAGACCTATTTGACTCTTTCTCATACCAGAAATTTGTGTCTATAGTTATTTGTCTTCATCCTCGTCGATATCAAAGCCACCGCGGAGGATAAAGTCTTTGAGCAACTTTTCGATTTTGATGCTCAGCCGAAATGCGGGGATGCTCGTGCCTTCTAAAGCTTCAAAGTAGGCTTTTGCTTTGTCACTGTCTACGGTTTTCTTTAGATCATCAAACCTACCATATTCATTGATGTTCGCTTCGGTAATATCGACATTCATAAGGTTTTTCAACTTTGGAATATCAATCCCTAGAGCATTAGCTAATTGGCGGACTTGCTCATTTTTAGCACGGAACTGGTATTCAGTGATATAGTCTCTGAAAGACTTACCATCCTCAATTTCAATATTTCCACTTTGCACATCATGGATAAAAATATTGGCGTACTTCTGTTCTTCTTGGGTAAGGGTCGCAAAAGATTTGTGCAGCTCGTCCAGAGTTACTTGAAGCAGGTCTTGGTCGATATCGTCTTGGCGCAGTACCTTAAGATATTTCTCAAAACGCGAGTTCATGTAATTGGTGTCGATTCTGCCAGTGTCGATGGCCACCAAATGGCCATCAATATCAAACGGGATGTCACCGCTGCCGCCGCTGCCTGCTTCTGTAAATAGCTCTTTGTAACGTATAGCTAAGATCAGATAGGTGTTCTCGTCGAATGCCATCTCGACGACCTTTTTGGGATTCTTAAAAGGATAACTCTGTTGCTTCCAAGTGAAACCTTGAATCTTTGCTGCTTCTAGATAATCATTAAGACTACTGAACAGCTTGGCAAACCTGCCGCACTCGTCTAAATCGTCTGGCAGGTGGGAAAAGTCCGAGATGCCAGCTACAGTAAACAGACGTGAAATATCTGCGAAGATTTGATTCATCTTCTCCAGGTTGTAGTCCAGATGTTCAACAAACAATCCAAGTGGCTTATTGCCTGAGTAGAGAGCTACCGCATTGTTGATATTTCTTTCCATAGTGTTTGGATACCGGTAATACCGAACCGTGCCAAAAGGCTTATCTGGACCAAACAAACGGTTCGTGCGAGAAAACGCCTGAATGATGTTCTCGTATTTGAGCACCTTATCCATGTAAAGTGTGTTCACCCACTTGGAGTCAAATCCCGTGAGCATCTGATCTACAACAATCAAAAGGTTAATCTGTTTTTCAGGGGTTCGTTCGATACGTTCATAAGGCTTCTTGTGTGCCAAGCGTGCTGCAATATCCTTCTTGAATTTCCCGTGGGTGGCTAAATTAAAGTCCTGCTCATACCTTTCATTGTAATCTTCCAGAATCTCAACAAGGCCGTCTTCCTTAAACTTTACACCACCGTTATTGTCGATGTTTGGATCAAACAGTGCAGTGATTTTTAAATCAGGTTTTGACTCTCTAAAGAGCCTGTAATACTCAATGGCTTCCGGGATACTACTTGTAGCAAAAATCGCATGAAACTTTGAGGCATGACTCAACCGCAGCCAGTTATCCAAAATATCCTGTATAACCATATTCTGATGTACGGCACGCTCATACTGTTCTCTCGGCAGATAGTCTTCAATGCCTTT
>DHWG01000073.1:0-3320 GCA_002413075.1 Desulfosporosinus sp. UBA5188
CAACACTTCAATCCCTAAGGGAGAACGTTCTTCTTTTAAGGCTTGATGAAACCCAGCCATGATGTCTGAACCCAGATCGTAATTTGCGTCGATGCAAAGCTTTTCGACCGCTGTAATAATCTCTTCCACGAATAATTCCTTCATCTTTGTTACACCCTCCTTGTAAGATATTTTCATGGTAATACTTAGGGGACCCGGGCACCCTGCCCTCATTCATCACGGATTAAAGCCCTAGTTTGGCACGATGACGGCATGGCTGAGGGCGTGTCTCGCGATCCTCCCCCATATACTCTTCTAATAAATACAAAAAGACTGTTACACCTAGTAGATCGGCACTGCCACCAGGGCTGATGTTCCGTCTTGAAAAATCCTGATTCATGGCTTCGATCGCTTTCAGACCTTGGCTCGTTGTAACGCCACCTATGGACAGGATATGCTTCGCCGTCTCCTGGACTTCTTTTAACATTTCAAGAGAGTGCCTGTGTAAAATATTCGTATCCTCGCAACGTTGCATAATAGCTAAGAGCGTTTGCACGAGTCGAGGGTTTTTGCTCAAACCTTGGTTTGCCCTGTAAAACCCGAGAGAGAAGTCAAAAACAATGGGCAAGCCCCTTTGAACCTCTCCTCGTATTCCCGAGACCTTATGATGCAGAAAAAGCCTTTCTCCGTTGGTCAGTTCCGTCTGGTCGCCCTTTTCAAACGCCTGTCGTCTTGAACTCAATTCTCGCTCCACCAAACCTGCGGTCATCTCTTGAATAAGGCTTGGCAGGGATGTGAAGTGCGTACCCTCGTAGAGCGCCTTTCCTCCAGCGGCACAGCCTATGCCCAGCAAAAAGAGCATTCCCTTATGGGTATTTACGCCAAACGTTTTAGCTAACATTCGCTGTTCACCCAATTTTCCAAGCACCCTGAGTTGCTGAAAAATTTCCGGGGGAGACTTTGAGCTAAACCCTGCCTCCGTGCAATGCATCAAAGGGTTGATGAGCGAGGTAGCGCTGTCTAAGAAAGTAAAGTAATCCATGTCTGTATGAGCGCCACTTGACGTTAGGGAGACCAGCCCGGGGGACGGCGTGCAGGAAGCTTCATAGAGCATGGCTTGGACTGCTAAACTCGCTATATTAATGCCGTGCTCCTTGAGCAGCCTATTGTCTTCTGTCATGCTCGCCCTTACCCACCCTCTCTTGATAGTCCCTAACTTGTTCTTCTATATAGGCGATGATCTCCTGTTCGCCATGTCGTCTCGCTCTGACGCAGTGATGGGCATAGTCCTCACAGAGGTAACATGTTCTTCTTGGAAATCCAAGCGCCTGACGACTGATGCTGTGCCCCAAGCAATCATACACATCGAGATCTAAACATCGTCCAAGGCTCTTATTATGTTCATTAGTTTCTTCAAAATCAATAGCCATCTTCTTTAACGCCAAAACGTCTTCCTCCACCGCAACATAAAAGATGGGACCTTCTGCCCCTTGCGTGAAAAGTTCCCCCCTTACCTTATCGCCTAAGATGGCACAAATCAAAGAACTCATCTCTTGAATCATCGGGACGGTTACATCGTTCGTTTTTTTCAGTCCCGGATAGTTGACTCTCATCACTAGTAGTGGGGTGTTATATTTTTTTAACAGTTTCTCGATTAAGTCGACTCTATTTTCTCTCTCATCCAGGAGTTCATCGGCGGTGTATTGTTTCATCGTTTAGTTTGCAGAGTCACTAAGTTTCAGCTTCTCCACGATCTCCCTTCCAAGTTTCGAATCTAGAAAATCCAGGGTCACTTGAGGCAAAAGATGGTTGAGTTTCTCACTATGAACATCCTCAGCTTTTAGAATTTTTCTAACCCTAGAGGCGCTGATCGGAACCTCCTCAAAGGTCTTTCTGGCAACTTCATGCACCTCTACACCGTAAGTAGGAAGTACTTCCTTGAGCACCTCATTGTAAACCGCCGTAACTGGGCAATAAGGTTCCTCTCCTAGATATCTCTTCGTTATATTAAAGCCACTGCAGAAATACTTTCCGAAAATCGAGGCGTCTAGCTCCGCGTATGCCCGTAGCCTTTCCCCCGCTTCCTTTATAAAATAGGTGGGGAAAGTCGCCGAAGAGATGATGTACTCTCCACTCGGTAAAACCTGAACGTTTTTTAAGTGCGCGACGCCCTTGCCTACCAATTCATATCTCGTTGTAAAGGGGAAAACGGATTGATCTTCCTCAACAATAAATACAAGGACTTGTTGATGATTCTTGGCTGCTTCTGCTATTAAATAGTAGTGTCCTAAGGTGAAAGGATTACAATTCATAACCAACGCTGCCTTTTCGCCATCCCCTATCGAGTGTTTGTTTTTCATGGCCTCAATCGCTTGATGGATATCATAGATACCATTTTCCAGCAAAGCCACATCAACGTTGCTATGGATCAGCTTGAAATTAAGGGCTGAGAAGATACGCGCCTTGGCGGGTTTCGTGAAGATAAAACTGTGGTAGATACCCTGATTAAAAAGTTGATCAATCAGGGTGGAAATTAAGAGGGCGGTGATCCCTTCACCCTCAAGTGCCTCTTTAACGGCGAAGCATTTTAAGACGCTTTTCGCTTTGGAGCAGGTGGCAATGATCGAACCGTCAGGCGACGCTTGATCTCTTATGATGATGGTATAATCGACATCATGATCTAAGCTTAAGTGAAACCCCTGGAGAAAGGTTTCGACCGCTTCTCTTTCCACCTGATTTTTGAGATCGACATGTTCAGTGTTAGCTCCGTACATTGTCGTGCCTTACCTGCCTGACGACATCGATCACGCTACCATCACGATATTCGACGACGGCAACAATTTTTTCTAAAGTTTGTACAGCCTTAGGCACTCCAGTAATTTTTTCCGTAATTTTTTTTAATTCCTCGATGGTCACAAGGGGTAAGTTCGTAAGCCTTAGTTTTTCAATCAAATCCGTCCTTCTAGGGTTGACGGCGATTCCTCGTTCTGTCACGACAACATCAATGCTTTCTCCTGGGGTGGTCATTGTTATCACTCGATCCTTGATGATTGGGAGCCTAGATTTCATCAAATTAGTGACGACAATCGATAGCTTTGAACCAGCGGCCGTATCACTATGGCCCCCTGATCCACCCATGATCATTCCATTGGAGCTTGTTGTGACGTTGACATTAAATTCCGTGTCAATTTCAGTGGCTCCTAGGATCACGATATCTAGGCAGTTCACCACCGCCCCCTTGGTGTGAGGATTTCCATACATGGAGGCCGACATCGCTTGGTGGGCCGCATTATTTCTATACGAAGCAATGGCTTTTAAATCGAAGCATTGAACATCAAACA
>DHWG01000073.1:3452-4949 GCA_002413075.1 Desulfosporosinus sp. UBA5188
GCCAGAGAGGTTCCGCCTGCGCCCGTTTGAAAAGACATGCCATCCTTCACCAAACCGCACGCCTTAATCACCTCTGCTGCACGTTTAGCGATGATCAGCGACACGGGCTCCTTCGTGACCTTAGTCGTCCCAGAAACAATCCCTCTGGGGTCTCCAATCGATTCGACCTGAACGACGTAATCGACAAGCACTTGACTGATTTGAATTGGGCAGGCTGGGAAAGGCACGAGATGATCGGTTATGGCAATCGTTTTATCGGCATACTCCGCATCGGCCATCGCATAACCTAACGTGCCGCAAGCCGCCTCCCCATCCACGCCATTGATGTTACCATAAGTATCCGCAGTAGGGGCTGCAACAAAGGCGACATCAATATGCAAATCCCCGCTTTCTATAGCTCTCGCGCGTCCGCCATGGGTCTGCATTATGGCGAGTTTTTTCAATTTACCCTGCGATACGGCTTCCGCCACAGGCCCCGATATGTAGTTGGATACAAGACCGGTGACAACGCCGTTTTCGAGGTACTTTACAAGGGGTTCATGGATTGGGAAAATTGAGCTAGCGGCCACGGTTAGGTCTTTTATGCCTCTTTTCGCCAACCCCTCCACGACCATATTTAAGACATGATCTCCATTTCTCAAATGGTGATGAAACGAAATCGTCATCCCATCTTGTATGTTAAGCCTGTCAAACGCCTGTTCTAAATTATCGAGTACTTTTTTATCAAAGGGGTTCACACTGGTCACTTTGACGGCTTTTCTCGCCTTGATCCCTGCATCCCTAAAAGCTCCTTGAAAGGGAGTCACCTTTCCATACCCTTCAATATAATCTGGAAGTTCGCGACCTAAGTTCGTCTTCATCTTGCTCCACCTTCGTCCCTAATAATTCCAAGCTTAATGCCTTGATTCACCGTTCTTTTCGCTCTATTGATAACTGGGGCATCGATCATCTTACCATCTAAGGCGCAGACTCCTTTGCCTTCTTTTTCTGCTTCTTCCATGGCTTCTAAAACTCGCAAGGCATGTTTCAGTTCCGCCTCTGAGGGTGCAAAAACAGAGTGAATGATCCCAATATGTCGTGGATTAATAGCGGATTTCCCGGTCATTCCTAAGCTTTTTGCTTTAGCCGTATCCTTGGTAAGCATTTCATAATCATTGGCATCGGTAAAAGGCGTATCAATAGAATCCACTTTTAAAGCCCGGCAAGCGGTTGCCACCTTATTCCTGGCATAGAGGATTTCTTCCCCTTCCTTGGTTCTTTTGATGCCTAAATCGGCCGTCAAATCTTCTCCTCCCAGTAATACCCCGACAACTCGTTTGGAAACTTTAATGACGTCATAAACCGTGGCTAATCCAATGGCCGTTTCTATTAGCGCGATGATTTTAATGCTACCCGCTAAGTAACCATCTTCTGCTTCAATTTTATCCAGCATCGTATCGACAAGCCTTATTTGCTCGACATTTGCCTTAGGGATCAAGAGTGTATCTGGCTTGACCC
>DHWG01000073.1:5233-5382 GCA_002413075.1 Desulfosporosinus sp. UBA5188
GTTTTAATGGCTTCTCGTACTAAAATTCTGGCACTGTCTTTTTCCGTGAGACTGACGGCATCCTCTAAATCTAAGATAATGGAATCAGCCCCAAGAATCGCGGCATCTTGAAGCATGCCTGGGTTATTTCCCGGCATAAAAAGCATCGA
>DHWG01000073.1:5687-11778 GCA_002413075.1 Desulfosporosinus sp. UBA5188
TTAATCGCCGTTTCAACCCTTGCACCAATCGTATAATCTAAGGCTCCCTTATCTTGAGCCTTAATTGTAATCCCTTCAATGTTCATTTCCGTCACCTTATGTAAAATCACCTGCTCAATCACCTCGCCAAACTGCTGCATCACGATACTTTCAAGCTCAAGTTCTACTTTTCCAGATTCATTGGGCATGACCATGATCAGGATATCATTGGATTCCAAGGTACCGGCTTTAGCGACCTTAGTTATTCTCATTTGATTCACCTCATCTTAAATAATATTAGGGGACTTGTGTGACACCGCACTCGGTACTTACGACGCAGAGCGAACTAGCGTGTAAGCTCTTGTCTTTTGGGAGCGGGGTGCCCGCCAAATGCGCCATCCTTGGCGCAGTGGCGGCAGTGCACGTCCCTGTGCGCTGCCCCGTATCTGGGGTCGCTTACACGGAGTTTGCTAATCTGCTTTCGTAAAGACGTCGTGCTAGTGTCACACAAGTTCCAGGCTTGAAACCAGGGTTACGGAAGCGGTGACGTGAATGGATCTTGTACACTGCCCCGCCGTATGAAAGGGTTCTTGAGTCAAGTTTGATACGCTGCTCAACCAAATAAGTTCGCTTTTGTAAGCGCAAAGTTCCGGGCTAGTATAATTGTATGACATTGCGTCCCGGCCTTGAAACGTGGTACGAGGCAATGGTGATATCAGGTTAGTGTCTAAGAGACTTTCTTAACCACCTGGTAATGAATCTAACTCCAATGTACAGTGCGAAGGCAACTATGAAACCCCAGAGGCCATTCACTATGTCTTGAAATTCCATGTGTCCGTGACCCGTTAATTTTTGCTCAATCTCTATGGCGAAAACAAAAACGACAAGGACTGTAAAGGTATAAATAAAAGAAATGGTCGTTAGGCTGTACCGAACGAGATATTTAAATAACAGATTGACGAATATATATAGTACCATTCCCAAAGATCCAATCACCAAAAAATGGAGCTGTTTATCGTTGAAGTGAAAACCAAAGTGATTCGCCAAGAGGGTTAATTTGTCGTGCCAATAGTTTACGATGTCAGTAATGAATTTCAAGGCTTTAATCAATATATTAACCTCCTCCTCTCATTCCCAGCCCGGAGGGTCCGCAATCACACGCTCTGACGCCTTTGCGTGAGTCGTAGCCAAACTCGGCTTTAACCCGCTTTCATGGGAAGGGAGGGAAACAGGACGTTTCCCTCCGGCCCTGAGACAAGGATGTCGAATGGCCGGGTACCCTTCCCTCATGCATAACGGGTTAAAGCCCTAGTTTGGTACGTCGATCGCATGGCCGAAGGCGTGTTTGCGACCCTCAACACAACACCCAATTGCCCCGTTATACTGGGGCTCCTTCGGTACGACAATCTTCTTGCCCGACCCGGCCTCCAGCAGCTTAACGACGGCGTGGTTATGTGCTACGCCTCCCGTGAAGACAAGAACCTCTCCTGTGAAGGTACGCAGCAGAGGCAAAATGCGCTTAACAATGGTAGCGTTTACCCCCGCCGCAAGTTCAGCTAAGGGGAAGCCTTCCACAATTTTACCAATCAACTCACTTTCGCCAAACACCGCACAAGTTGAGTTCAATGCCACTGGATGATCTGCATAGTTTCCAAGCTCCTCAAGGGGAACATCAAGAACGCTCGCCATATTTTCTAAGTAGCGTCCAGAAGAGGCCGCGCACTTATCGTTGGTCATAAAATCAATCATTTTACCGTTTCTAACCTGGATTATTTTACTGTCTTGCCCACCAAGATCGACCAAAGTAAAATCCTTGAGCCCGGTCTGATAAATTGCCCCCAACACATGCGCCTTAAGCTCTGGAATAGCTTCTCCGCCCGCAAGTTCCAAAGTATTACGGCCATAACCCGTGGAAACTAAGTGATCCACCACCGGCAGTCCCATAGCCTCAAAGTCCACGGCCAGTTTTTCTCCCTGCTTTCGGCCATACTCTCGGTAAAAACGGATCGTATCCAATTTTTCCAAACGGAGGATTTCAAAATCTCCGTCCTCTATACCTGACCTCATGAGGGCGATCTTCACACTCCGGCTCCCCAGGTCTATTCCACAAATGATTTGTCCAGACATGCGCTGCCCTCCTTATAAACGCACACCTCCCAGGGCGAAAAATCGAAATAAATCTCGCCTTGGGAGGTGGCCTGCCTACTATGACTGAAAATCAAACACGGTGCTTAACTCAATGATGAGATCTGGGAAAATTGATACCTCTACATGATCGTTTTCTGTATAAACTTCCGGTCGGCCATATCTATTATTGCTTTGTAAAGCGAAGACACTCACGATTTTTCCTACTGGCTCTACAATCCAATATTCTCTAACTCCAGCATCTTCATACCTATTAAACTTTATTACCCTGTCATGTTGAATTGAAGACGGGGATATCACTTCAATGATCAGGTCAGGCGTACCGTTGCAGCCTTTTTCATCAATTTTGGAGTGATCACAAACTATGGTAAGGTCGGGCTCAACCACTTTTGTAATATCTTCATTTTGCTTTTCATCACCCTTAGTTAATCGAACACTAAACGGGGCTGGATACACCTTGCAAGGCTTACCCAGTAAATAATTTGCAAACTGTCTATTCAATTCACCGGAAATTAATTGATGTGCTGGTGACGGAGCTGATTGCATATAGGCTAATCCATCAATAATTTCCCAACGTTCATCGTCTGGAAATTTTAAATAGTCGGCAAAAGTAAATTTTTTTTGTTCTTGGGATAATGGCATCGGATTACCTCCTTACCCTTGCATTATACCAAATATTTACATGAATTGCATCTCATTTTCCCGTCCTCTAGTCTCCAAGCATACTCAGAAATGACTCTAACCTCATTTTACTTCGCGCATCCAACCCCGTGGGATTTTCCCCTTCCAACGTCAGAATCGGGTAATCAAGCTTTTTGCGAATAATCAAGTCCTCAATTTGGCGATAACAAAAACTTTGCGTATAGTGAATGATTCCGTCGAGTTGCCGTCGCTCTGCCTCCCGGGCAATATCCTCAACTCGTTGAAATACTTTATAAGGATACGTGTATAAGCGGTACTGTTCCACGACGTCGTCCGTCTCAAAGGGCATTGTGAACTGTCTCTGAACCTCATTAAATACAACACGGGCTCCGTGTTCTTCTAGAAAATCGTACAGTTCGGGAAAAATGGGTGGAACCCCAATAAAACCAAGGCGGAGTTCTCGCCCTTTTCTACGCGATCCGGAAGACACCTTGTGTTGAAATATAGGCTCTCTTTCACGCGCGGTCTGAATAAATTCCTTCATTTCTCCAGCGAAGGCGTCGGGATCGCCGTTAAAATCAGAACAAGAAACAAGGTAGAGATGGTTTTCAAAGCCGCTCACACGATTTTCTTCCCATGTGAGTCGATCAATTTCCCACGCCAAGGCTCGCACCTGATCAAGGCGTTTTTTCTGCAGGCTCACAGCCTCCCAAGTTGTGCCTAACGCTCCAATGAGCTTGTCCATTTGAAGCCGGAGCATGTCAGGGTCACGATCATACGGAAACGCAAAAGGAATAATCTCAATCCCCTCTACTTCCCACGTCTCCATCAAGGCATGAGTATTACTACAGTCTCCTTGAGTCACAGCAACAATGCGCTTAATGTCTGGGTTATGTAAGGCTGTGGAATATAATCCCTTGATCCAACCGCACACATTTCGCGGGTAGCCAGCAAGTTCTGCCTCTTCCACACGACGCATGGCTTCCGAACTAGTAATAAAAATATTATTTAAATCAACCGGCGTCTCACCTGCTGCGAAAATTACTTCAACCGGCACGGTTGTTGTTAACCCGATTTTACCCATAATTGATGTTTACTCCTTAAGGACTTTGTCCTCTGATTCCCCGTTAAATAACAGTGTCAAGTCCAAACTTTTCTCTATATCACTCTATCACTCTAGGGTATACAGTAAAAATATGGTATTTAACATTGATATCATACTACCATGAGGGTTATAATATTAGATAATTAATGGACACGAACGTTGGCAATGACGAAAGGGATACTATATAAAGGAGTGATTATTATGCCATTATCGCAAGAAGAAAGAAGATACACGTATGCCGACTACTTAACCTATCCAGACGATGAAAGCTGGGAAATTATTGACGGAGTGCCCTATATGCAAGCAGCTCCCACACCAATCCACCAAGAGATACTGATGGAATTATCTAAACAAATTGCAGTCTATTTGACAGGTAAAGCTTGTAAAATTTACCCTGCGCCTTTTTGTGTAAGGCTAACACAAGCAGGCTATGAGGAAAATGAAAAAGACGTAAAAAACATTGTGGAACCCGATATTTCTATTATTTGCGATAAATCCAAAATTGATGATAAAGGTTGCAATGGGGCCCCCGATATGATCATTGAGATAATTTCACCGTCGTCGATAAAAAAGGATCGGTTCATTAAGTTCAATCTCTACGAAAAAACCGGTGTTAAAGAATATTGGATTGTAGAACCAGATCAAAAACTTGTGAGTGTTTTTCTGCTTGAGAAAAATGGGAGATTCAGTCGTCCCGAAATGTACACCGAGGAGGATAGTATCAAAGTATCTATCTTCCCCGATTTAATCATTGATTTGAGTGCAGTCTTTGGAATACAAGACGTTTCCTTTCAACCTGAATTATGATTATAGCCCTAGTTGATCTAACGCTTGGTCAAGACCCTCTTGAGCGGGCTTTCTCGACCCTCTCCTTAAAACAGCGAGCGTCCTATTCATCTCATTGGTCACAATCATCAGTCCTTCATCGACACCCATCCCAGGCTTAGCCAGCATTTGATCCGGGCGAGAAGCTAACGCTACATGGACCGCCGTCCGTGCACCGCCATCTGTTTCATTGCAGGATCCACCCACATAGGCACCTACCCCGAATTTCTTTGCATAGAGGACCGCTTCAATGGTATTTTGAATGCCACCCAAGTCCGGAGTCTTGATCTGAACCATATCCGCCGCTTGAGCATCCACAAACTTAACGATATCCTCATACGTGTTGCACCACTCATCGGCGACGATTTCCACCTTAATTCCATGGATCTTTAAGGCCTCGCGTAAAACCTTAAGTTGCTCAATTTGTCGCTCAACACTTCCCGCATCCATCGGACCTTCAATCCGCAAATGCAGCGGAGCGGCCATCTTTTCTAACTGAGCAAAGTACTCAACCATTCGCTCCAAATTATCTTCAAAGGCAATACCAATCGTTCCGTAAACATCGATGTGCAAGACTGGGTGATAATCATCTCCGCCAAGCGTCATGATCCGGTTTCTAAGCCACTCTACATAACTTAAGAGCAGTTCGCCATTTTTGCCCAACTTAGTCTCCACGTTATTAATCAACGCATGGGGTAACACCCCTGCGCGCTTAATAATCATCTTATCAGCGTTATCATAGCGATCATCCCCGCTTTGTGTAAAGATCGGAACAGGTTCAAGAACCATAGGAAGTTCATATTCCTCTAAAATAACTTCTGTCATCGTTTTTTTCTTTGCTTTAGCCACTCCATCAAGAATCGCTTGACTTATGCCATACCGAATCGCCGTATGATAACGCTCCCCATTGGGATGTTTTAAATTCTCAACAAGACCTGCCAAATGACGAAAGGAATCCAGTTCCTGACCCACTAGCTTAGGTACGATCTCTTCGAGAATAACAGGAATAAACTCTGCTGCTAGAAAAAGCGGATCTCTGCCACCCGCCCCAGAATATTGAACCGCCGCACAATCTCCCGACGCCACCTGACCATCTTCCAAAATAAGTATGATAGAAATGGACTCTCCGCGCTGGCGAACCGCCTTAAAGCCTGGCGTTTGCGGATCCCCACAACAATTAAAGCCGTCCTGCGTAATTCCGCATTTAATGGCTTTCTGATCATCAAAATAAAATCCAGTCAACCCCGGCGAAGCAATAACGTCCACAATTTTCATAATACGGTTGCCCTCCTTGTTTTAGTATTAAGCCTAAAGTGCAGTACTCCAAGGTCTTACCTGACCCGTAAGGAGGTGCCGGTTGAGACTAAGAGAGCGACTAAAGCGAGCAGCCCGCCA